>CAITLA010000112.1 GCA_903893135.1 uncultured Syntrophaceae bacterium
ACGTAACCCTGGTAGCTGCCGAAATCATAGTTCAGGAACGTGGCCGGGGCGATGCCGCTTGCGGCCCCCAGCAGACCCACATCAAAGAAATAGAGTTTGAACCGGTTTTCCTTCACATACCCCGAAAGGGGAACACCGACGGCGTCGATAATGGGCGTCCGGATGAGCAGATTGGCGCATTCCAACCAGTCCAGAGGAGCGGACAATCTCTCGTAACCCCGGATTCCGGGGATCCCTTCGCGAAGCTTGAATTTTCCGGCCGATCCGTTTTGCGCCCGCGCCAGTTGCGTGGGCACGTTCCGCCATAGTTTCTCGATATGCAAGGCGTTGCTCTTCCCACTATGCTTCGCCATATCGGCCAAATAGGCCTCTATAAGGTCCCGCTGCGCCCCGCGAATTGCCTGAACGGCGTCGTATAAATTTTCCTGCCGCTCGCGATAATGGTTTACGGCCTCGGGCAGACCGCCGACAACCAGGTAGTGCTTCCACAATCCCCAGAGTTGTTCGTGCGCCGTCTCCGGGAAGGGTTGGGTCAAGTCATGTTTCCGGATCAATTCGGCCAGCCGTTCCTTTCCCACGCCGTCGAGAAATTCATCGAACGAAAGGGGGTACATATCCAGAAATTGAATTTTTCCGACGGGGAAAGAGTCCGGTTGCAGCGCCACGCCCAAGAGGGAACCGGCGGCGCACAGGGCCATCTCCGGCATCTCCTCGGAGAAATATTTCAGGCTGGTCAGCGCCCTGGGGCTGCGCTGGATCTCATCGAGGATGACAAGATCGAGGCGGCGGTCGATGGGCCGATCGAGGTAAAACTGTAATTCGTCGAAGATGCGATCCGGTTTCAGATCCTGCTCGAATATCCGCCCGAGCCTTTCATCCTTTTCAAAATTGACATAATGATAACGGGGAAAGGCCGCTCCCCCGAATTCCTTCAGGATGTAAGTCTTGCCGACCTGCCGGGCGCCCCTGAGAATAAGGGGTTTGCGGTTTACAGACGTTTTCCAGCGGTTTAAAAAATCGGTGATGGTGCGTTTCATGTAGATATAAATACACTATGCGTGTATTTTGTGCAATGACTATTTTCGAGTGCCCGTTGTCCCCACCACGGCAAACGAGAGCTTTGCATAACTCAATGCTTCGAGGAGTTTAACACAAGTAAACGCGAAGGGTTCACAATGACAGAGTGAAAATTTTTCAAGCAAGAAAAGAGACAGGCCACTTCTTATTGCAGTCCCCTCTTGAGGACACTCGCAAAGTAACTTTCCACTTTACCTAAAGATGCTCTCAGTCTCCTGCGGCGAATATTCGGGAACAATCTCCTGAAGCTTTCTCTTTATAGCCCGGGAATCATGGTGTAGCGACAGATCATACAACTGTTTGAGTTCTGAATTCAGCCAATCGTGCAGCTCTGCGGGACTCTTCAAACCATTAGAGAAACCATCTGATCGAAGCACCATTATCTTCTCGTGCTTCGTCGGTCCGATTCCCTCTCCCACAGTAATGAGTTCTTCGTAAAGCTTTTCCCCTTCCCGAAGACCCGTAAAGACGATCTTGATATCCTTGTCGGGTTCTTTGCCGGAGAGCCGTATCAGATCTCTTGCCATGTCCAGAATCTTAACTGGTGTCCCCATCTTCAGGATGAAAACCTCACCACCCTCTCCCATGGCCCCTGCCTGTATGATCATCTGCGCCGCCTCAGGTATGGTCATGAAATACCGATTAACATCCGGATGGGTCACAGTGACAGGTCCACCCTGCTCTATCTGCCGCCGGAACAGAGGAATCACGGATCCTGAAGAACCCACAACATTTCCAAATCGCACCGCCACGAACTTTGTGTTATTTCCCTGAAAGGACTGAAGGAGCAATTCTGCCACGCGTTTGCTCGCCCCCATAACATTGGTGGGCTTCACCGCCTTGTCAGTGGATACAAGGACGAAACGCTTCACGTCGCACTCAGCGGCCAATTCCATCACTATCTGGCTCCCCACAATATTATTTGTAACCGCTTCCCATGGATTCTTTTCCAGCATTGGCACATGCTTGTACGCAGCGGCGTGAAATACAACCTGCGGACGGAATTTCCGGAAAACAGACATCATGAGCTGCCTGTCCTGTACATGCCCGAGGATAGTCGTGCAATTTTGATAATAGAGTTCATGCTGGAGTTCCATCTGAATGTGAAAAAGATTAGCCTCGCTTGCGTCCACCAAAATGAGCGAATGCGGCTGATATTTGATAACCTGCCGGCACAGCTCCGATCCGATGGAACCGCCGCAGCCTGTAATGAGAATTGTTCGTCCATCCAAATAACTCCTGATGCCGGTTGTATCCAATTGCACAGGCGGCCGACCCAGCAAGTCCTCATATCTCACGTCCCTGAGAACCTTGACGCTGACGCGTCCATCAATAATTTCACCGATGCCCGGCAGGGTCTTATAAAGAATATTGCACCCCTTGCAGATATCTATTATCCGCCGCATCTCTTCGCCGCTGGCCGATGGGATAGCAATGAGAATCTCATCAATATTCTTGCCGGCGATAATCCTATGCATGTCATCCAGATGCCCCAGGACAGGAACTCCGTGGATGGACCGCCCCTGCTTGACGGGATCATCATCGATAAAACCGACTACATCATAATGAATCTGGTAATTCTCGAAAATCTCCCGCAGTATCTTTTCGCCGGCAGCGCCGGCCCCTACAATGAGTACTCGTGTCTGATGTTTCGGCTGATAAAACAACCTCCCGTTTTCCTGGAAACGCATCTGCGATGCGAAGTACAAACGGATAGCCATCCGCAGCCCGCCCGCCAGAAAAAACGTTAATCCCCCGTCTAGAATAAAAACAGCGCGGGAAAAGCCTTCGAACCTGTAAATAAAGAGGACAATGGCCATGATTAAAAGCATTGATACAAAGCACGCCTGGGCCAGTTTCCAGAAATCCCTGACGCCGGTAAAACGCCACATGCCCCTGTATAGACCTAAGCCAAAGAAAATGAACAATTTCAAAGGAACGATCCACAAAAGCGTCTTCCTTAGCTGCCAGATATCATCCAGACTCATTGCAAACTCAAACCGGATAAGATAAGCAGCAACCAGAGCGAGCACGAAGATAGCTGAATCGCAGAGAATCATAAAATAGAATTTTGGATTTTTTAGTTGCCGGTACATATCACTTCCTATGTTTATAGAACTGAAAATCTACCCCTGCCGTCATAGCTTCTCTTTTTATTGTCCTTCACTGCCTTATCTTTCAGCATCAAGATTCAGATCTTTTAAAAGGCAAATATGTCCCTTTTCATCCATTTTCGCTGCAAATTTTGCGTCAGCAGTTACCAGGTCGGCGCCAATCTCATGGGCGACAGCTAAATACGATGCGTCATAGAAAGTGATTTTAAAGTCCCGCATCCAGGCAAAGCATTGACGATACATCGTATCAGACAACTCTACATTTCTGATATGCAGATTCAGGAGCAGTTTCATCTTTGTTTCCGCTTCTTCGGGGACTTCCCGGCCTAAAAAACTCCCCACCTCATACTGCCAAAGCGGGGGAGCCGAAACGGTGGCCTGACCATTTACCCAGTTCTGTAAAAGCTTTAACGCCTCTCTCTGGTCTTTTTCCCGTTCATCACCCAATACCCATTTGAGGATGACGGAAGCGTCTACGATATATTGTCTCATCAATGAGATCTCCGATCCCTCGCAAGACCTTCGATAATGTAACGGCTTGAAAATTTCTTGCCTTTTGCGGTCGAGGAGATGATTGTTTCCACAGCCGTTTTTCTTCGAACGGTCTCCAGCTCTCGACGCAGGGCCTCATTTACAAAGCGGCTTCTCTTCCCGGCAGGAATCATGGTCTCCAAATCCCGGCAAACGGATTCTTCTATGAGAAAATTTAACTTTTTCGCTGTTCTTCCCATATGCTACCTCTAATCATTATTCAACTTATTTATGTATAATATATACCTCATATTGCAGCGTATATCAATCTACTTTTCTAAACCTTTGCATAATTATCCACGGGTCATCGCGAGGAGCGAAACGACGTGGCGATCTCATTAAATATTATTGGATTATGAGATTGCTTCGCTTCGCTCGCAATGACTGTTTGGATTATACAAATTTCTTTTTTCGTAGAAAGACCGGGCAAAGGTCTCTCTTAATGTTGAATGCCTTCCGCCTTTAAAACTTTAATAAAAGTCATCCATAATATTTTTAGATCAAGAATAAATGATCTGTTTTTCAG
>CAITLA010000113.1 GCA_903893135.1 uncultured Syntrophaceae bacterium
AGGCGACATCATTGCCATTGACTATAAAACTTCGTTCAGGCTGGCATCGCGGTGAAATGAGGGCCCTTGAGATTGCTAGCATAGCTGAAGATTGCGGCGTGGATGCCGTGATACTCCATCCCCGTGCTGCGGATCAGGGATACAGCGGGGCTGCAGATTGGAGCGTTATTGAAGAAGTGAAAAAAAAATTACATATCCCTGTAATAGGAAGCGGCGATATAAGAAGTCCCGAAGACGCTTGCCGTATGATAAAAACTACCGGTTGTGACGGCATCATGGTGGGAAGGGCAGCGCTTGGCAATCCCTGGTTATTCGGCGAAATCATAAAACATCTTGAGGAGCGGAAAATCGTATTGCCGCCCTCGGGAGCCGAGAGGGAGAAGGTTATAAGACGCCATATGGAAATGGAAATCAATTACTCGGGGGGAAGCCTAGGTCTCAGAAATTTCCGAAAACACCTTCTCTGGTATACGAGGGGCATAAGGGGCGGCTCTTTGTTTAGGGAGGTAGTGGGCAGGATACATGATAAGAATGACATATTAGATGCAGTTCACCGATTTTTCCATGCTATTGTGGAAGGCCCTCCCATGCCCCTGAAAACAATAAAATAAGCGCTTGACATTTATGGGTCGAATTGGCATAATCCGAGCCGATTCTTTGGATAAAAATTACCGAGAGGTTCATTGATCAGCAGGAGTTTCTTCTCTTACAATTAACGGCCTATTTTCAGGGTGTTCAATTTCAAGGAATGCGATCAAAAACCGTATGAAAGATGGAATGAATTGTGGAACTTGTTAAATTTGAGGAATTGGAAAGCAAGATTAAAAATCTTATCGAAGAACATGCTTTACTGAGAAAGAAGAATCATGAATTAGAAGAACTTCTCAAGAGCAAAGGATTGGAGTTAGAAGGGGCGAACAATAAAATAAGGGGATTAAACGAGGAAAGGGATTCGATACGCACAAAGGTTGACTCACTACTTGATTTGCTTCAGGATATCAATGTACATTAATGAATATTGAGGTCATGTATTTGGACAAGAGTTTTAATATCAATATACTGGGGCAGGAGTTGTCAGTTTTATCTGATTCGGGGGATGAACACGTAGCAAGCGTTGTCAAGTACGTAAACGGCAAGATAAAAGAAGCAGGAAATACATCCGCAAACGCGAACACCTTAAATGTTGCCATACTGGCTGCTTTGAACATTGCAGATGAGTATATTAAATTTAAGGGAATGAAAGAAGATATTTGTAATCAATTAGAGAGTAGATCCGAGAGACTGATTGATCTTATTGATGAGATAAGGTGAAGTAAAAAGATATTATCCCCTGCAGTGTGCGTGATTAACATTCATTTTTTGAGCCAACACCTTGGAACCGGGGGCCTTTCCTTGTTAGCGGTGTGCATGTCTGCCAGCATCCCGTAAAAACGGGGGTGGAAAGCCTGAAGCAACAATAGGGTGCCCACCTTATCGGAAGGTTCAAAAAGGTGCTTAACACGGCATAGGCGGGGGTTTTATTTTATAATTTAGGGCTTTCATCAGGATTTGTTCCCGCAGCCGCACAGTTAACCCAATCCCTTCCATCATATCCCCATTAATTCAATGAGACTTGGACTTTTTCACGACGAAGCCGCGGATAAATGGTTAGTCAAAGTACCCTGGAGCGAATGAGACAAGTTGAAAGATCTTGCGTTGTAAATTCGTACAATGAACATTTTATCCACGATAAGCGTTGGATATACTGTTCCACATCATAGATTAGGGAGGTGAAGAGGCTTTGATATATAACACTTTAATCGCGTTTATTGTAATCGGCTCTATAGCCCTCGGCATCTTGTTGGGATATGCGTTGAGACAGAGGCTTTCCGATAAGAAACTGGAATCATCAGAAAAACTCTCAGCCAGAATTATAGATGAGGCAAAGAAGGAAGCAGAAACCATCAAGAAGGAGGCTCTACTTCAGGCTAAAGAAAATCTTCTCAAGACAAAAACGGAATTCGAAAAAGATTCAAAAGAGAGGAAACTTGAACTCGACAATCTTGAACGACGGCTGCGGTCCAAAGAAGAAAATATAGATAGAAGGATAGACTCGCTGTCTCAGAAAGAAACGAATATTGAGAACAGGGAGAAGGGCTTGATAAGTAAGGAATCGCAGATAAATGATAAACATGAAAGGTTAAACCGTTTGCTTGAGGAACAGAAAGAAAAGCTGGAGAAGATTGCAGGCATTTCCTCTGAGGAGGCAAAAAATTATCTCATGCAGTCCATGGAAGCTCAAGCGAAACGGGAAGCGGCTATTAATATAAGGAAGATAGAGGAAGAAGCCAAACGGACTTCTGATAAGAATGCACGAGAGATCATTACGTACGCCGTGCAAAGATATGCAAGCGAATTCGTTGCTGAGAACACTGTATCAGTGGTCAATCTTCCCAACGATGAAATGAAGGGCAGAATTATTGGAAGGGAAGGCAGAAATATTAGGGCTATTGAAGCAGCAACGGGCATAGACTTAATCGTTGATGATACACCGGAAGCCGTTGTCCTATCGAGTTTTGATCCCATCAGACGGGAAGTGGCAAGAATGTCTCTGGAGAGATTGATTACAGACGGCAGAATCCATCCCGGCAGGATTGAGGATATAGTGAAGAAGGTTAAAACGGAGGTGGATGATATTATTCGCGAGACTGGCGAACGTACATCTTTTGATGTAGGAGTACATGACCTCCATCCTGAAATTACGAATCTATTAGGAAGTCTCAAGTTCAGGACTAGCTTTTCTCAAAACGTCCTTCAGCATTCTGTTGAGGTTGCTCACCTTACAGGCATTATGGCTGCCGAGTTGAAAATGAACGTCAAAGAAGCCAAGAGGGCAGGGCTGCTTCACGACATAGGAAAAGCGGTGGACCATAAGATAGAAGGCACACATGCGGCAATTGGTGCCGATTACGCAAAGCGATTCGGCGAATCCCCCAGGATTGTTCAGGCCATTGCTACACACCATGATGATGGTCGAACCAATACACTCCTGGGCGTACTCATTCAGGCGGCGGATAGCCTATCGGCGGCAAGGCCGGGCGCACGCAGGGAGATGCTCGAAACCTATGTCAAGCGTTTGGAAGAACTGGAAAGTATAGCAAACTCCTTTAGTGGAGTTGATAAATGCTATGCCATACAGGCAGGAAGGGAGATACGCATACTTGTTGAAAATGAAAAGATTTCGGATGACGATGCCGTTATGCTCTGCAAGGATATTATCAAGAAGATTGAAGCTGATTTGACTTATCCAGGACAGATAAAAGTAACTGTCATCAGGGAAACACGGGTTTCAGATTATGCAAGATAGAAATCGCAGATGAAGATATTGTTCATTGGAGACATAGTAGGTAAACCTGGAAGACGCGCGGTTCGTGAGCTTTTGCCCGAAATCATTTTTCAATACAAGATTGATTTTGTCATTGCGAATTGTGAGAATGCAGCTGCAGGGTTTGGTGTGACCAGAGACGTCGTTGAAGAGCTCTACAGCAATCACATCAACGTGTTGACTTCAGGGAATCATATCTGGGATAAAAAAGAGATTAGTGAATTCGTCGGTGATTATGAAACACTTCTCAGGCCGGCCAATTATCCCGCGGGTTCGCCAGGGTGGGGGAGTGTCATCAGGCCTGATTCATCGGGGATATCCTGCGGTGTGATCAACCTGATGGGACGGGTCTTTATGAAGCCCATCGATTGTCCTTTCAGAGTGGCTGAAAGAGAAATCGAAAAGATGAAAAAATATACGAGGATAATTATTGTCGACATGCATGCAGAGGCGACCTCGGAGAAAGAAGCTATGGGGTGGTTTATTGATGGTCGTGTCAGTGCTGTTCTTGGGACGCATACACATGTGCAGACTGCCGATGAAAGCATACTTCCCGGCGGCACTGCCTACATAACAGATGTCGGGATGACGGGTCCTTTCAATTCTATCATCGGAATAAGAAAGGATGCTGTGATGGAGAGGTTTTTGACGCAAATACCAAATAAGTTTGATGTGGCCAAGGATGATATTCGGCTTCAGGGTGTTGTTGTCGACGTTGATGTAAAAAGCGGCAAGGCTACAGGAATTGACAGGCTAACCGTACATCTGAGAGATTGAGAAAATTACCGGTACCGATAGTCAACTGGCAGTTTAATTTACTGAACAGCGACATGCCGGGATGATGATATGTGGAGCCATACGAGCCCTTTACAGAAAGCACTGGAGAAGAAAAATTGAAAAACGTGTATGACGTCTTTACCGAAAGGGGATTTGTAGAACAGGTGACGGATGAGGCGGAGCTGCGCTCTTTGCTGCAGAATGAACACGTTACCTGTTATATCGGCTTTGATCCAACTGCGACAAGTCTGCATATAGGGAGCCTTGTACCGATAATGGCTTTGATGCATATGCAGGAATGCGGACATCGCCCGATTATCCTGATCGGTGGCGGGACAGGTCTGATAGGAGACCCCAGCGGGAAATCCGAAATGCGTCAGATTCTCACGCGAGAAGAAATTGATTACAACGCGACTTGTTTGCAGAAGCAGTTATCAAGATATATGGCTTTTGGAAAAGGTGAGGCCATATTATTGAATAATGCAGAGTGGCTGACTGGGCTTAAATACATCGAGTTTCTTAGAGATATAGGGAGACACTTCAGCGTAAATAAGATGCTGGCGGCGGAGAGCTACAGGATGCGTCTGGAGACGGGGCTCAATTTTATTGAATTTAATTATATGCTGCTCCAATCCTATGATTTTTTGTATCTGTTTGCCAATTATGGTTGTGTACTGCAGATGGGCGGAAATGATCAGTGGGGCAATATGCTAGCAGGGAGTGACCTTATAAGAAGGATAGAAGGGAAAAATGCCTTCAGCATAACATTCCCCCTCATTACAACATCACATGGATATAAGATGGGAAAAACTGAAAAGGGAACCGTGTGGCTCGACCCGGAACTGACATCTCCCTATGAGTATTATCAATTCTGGATCAATACAGATGATTCCGATGTGGAGAGGTTTCTGGCACTATTTACCTTTTTACCGATGAAAGAGATAGAGGAAGTCCAAAATCTGATTGATTCAAGGTTGAACATGGCCAAGGCGGTGCTGGCTTTTGAGGCGACCAAGATAACCCATGGTAGTGAAGCAGCCATTGCTGCATGGACGGCTACTGCGACAGCTTTTAACACGAAACCAATAGAAGAAGGCCTTTTCGCATCGAGCGACATTCCCAGAGAGGACGCAGCACGCGATGTATCTGCAATCCCCACCAGTGAGCGATCGCGGTCCGAACTCGAAAAGGGCATTCCAGCTTTTGAACTGGTGTATTCAGCAGGCTTGACGGGATCCAAGGGGGAGTCGAGACGCCTGATTGCACAGGGAGGGATATATATCAATGACCGCCCAATTGAGAAGTTTGATGAAAAGATCACCATAAGCCATCTCAACGAGCATGGGGAAATTCACTTAAGAAAAGGTAAGAAAAAACACGCCCTTATTACCGTGAAATAAATTTTTATTTTTTGGCAAAAATTTATCTTGACTATTGCCGAAAGAATATGTAGAAAAACAAGTTATTTTCAGTCTTGACGGATTTCTTTTTAGTACTGCAATAACTCTTCACGTATAGTGCTTCGAGAAATAAATCTTGACAGGATTGCTAATTTAAATTATTTTGAGAACTCGCTTTAGAATTGTTCTTTGTAAATTGAATAGTGGGATAATAGATTTGTGGGTCCTTTTCTATTTGTTGAAAAGTTAGAGAGCAATCTCTATAAGGATTAAAACTGGAGAGTTTGATCCTGGCTCAGAACAAACGCTGGCGGCGTGCCTAACACATGCAAGTCGTACGAGAAAGTTCGCTTCGGCGAATGAGTAAAGTGGCGCACGGGTGAGTAACGCGTGGATAATCTGCCCTTTAGTTGGGAATAACTCATCGAAAGGTGGGCTAATACCTGATAATACTGCTTTCACTGCGGTGTGACAGTCAAAGAAGGCCTCTGTTTACAAGCTTTCACTGAAGGATGAGTCCGCGTACCATTAGCTAGTTGGTAGGGTAATGGCCTACCAAGGCGACGATGGTTAGCTGGTCTGAGAGGATGATCAGCCACACTGGAACTGAGATACGGTCCAGACTCCTACGGGAGGCAGCAGTGAGGAATCTTGCGCAATGGGGGAAACCCTGACGCAGCAACGCCGCGTGAGTGAGGAAGGTTTTCGGATCGTAAAGCTCTGTCAGGTGGGAAGAAATGTATAGAAGTAAATAGCCTCTATACTTGACGGTACCACCAGAGGAAGCACCGGCTAACTCCGTGCCAGCAGCCGCGGTAATACGGGGGGTGCAAGCGTTGTTCGGAATTATTGGGCGTAAAGAGCGTGTAGGCGGCTTGATAAGTCAGATGTGAAAGCCCTGGGCTTAACCCGGGAAGTGCATTTGAAACTGTCTTGCTTGAGTAAGGGAGAGGGAAGTGGAATTCCTGGTGTAGAGGTGAAATTCGTAGATATCAGGAGGAACACCGGTGGCGAAGGCGACTTTCTGGCCCTATACTGACGCTGAGACGCGAGAGCGTGGG
>CAITLA010000114.1 GCA_903893135.1 uncultured Syntrophaceae bacterium
CTGTAATGTCCGTACAGGCATGAATGTCAGGCATTTCCAGCATCAGATCTGCCGCCTTCTTATTCAGGGTGGTCATGTACATAGTAGACTTTGCCACAAGCGCCTCATCGGCCAACCCGGCCTTAAGGGCCGTGCTGACAATACCTGTACCCAGGGGCTTGGTGAGAATCAACTTGTCCCCTACCCTGCCGCCTCTATTGAGCAGGACTTTATCAGGATGCACAACGCCGGTCACAGAAAGCCCATATTTTGGTTCGTCATCCTCTACGCTGTGCCCTCCGATGAGAAGGACGCCAGCCTCCCGCATCTTATCAAGCCCCCCCTGAAGAATCTGCCGGAGTATAGACATATCCATTGTCTTTGCGGGGAAGCAGACAATATTCAATGCTGTAATCGGCCTTCCTCCCATGGCATAGACGTCACTCAGGGCATTCGTGACGGCTATCTGGCCGAATGTGTAAGGATCGTCCACGATAGGCGTAAAAAAATCCACCGTCTGGATAATGGCCAGATCATCACGGAGTTTATAAACTCCGGCGTCTTCCGCATGTTCCATCCCGACGATCAAGTTCGGATCGGAAATCAACGGCAAATCTCGCAATGCTTCACTCAGGTCGCCCGGACCGATCTTGCAGGCTCAACCGGCCCCGTGGACAGTCTCGGTAAGGCGTATCTTTAGTTTCTCTTCCACGCGCGCATCTTACAGTAATCGGCTATATGCGTCAATATTTTGTGTTGCGGCAATAAATTAATATCACAAAGACTCCCGCTTTGATTATAGCTCGTAATTGTGGTAACTTACCCAATATGAGCCAGGATAAATTTAGGAATATCACCATCCAGCAATTGGAAGTCCTCATGGCACTGGTTGAAGCAGGCAGTTTCACCAGAGCCGCCGCTAAACTTTCCCTTTCCCAGCCGTCTCTGACGAAACAGATCCAAAACCTGGAAGAAGCGGCAGGATCGCGATTGGTCAACCGCGGAGTAGCAGGAATTTCTCTTACGCCGGAAGGTCAGATTATCTATGGTTATGCAAAACGGATAATCAGATTAAGGGAGGATGCCAAAGAACGCGTCGTAAGACACAAGGCGCAGGAATCAGGACACATCTATCTGGCTGCCAGCACCATACCGGCCACATACATTCTTCCCCGCTTGCTAAGCAGTCTGAAAAATGCGCACCCTGATATACGGGTACACATGCAGATGCATGACAGCGAGGAAACGCTGCAAATTATCCTGAATGACCAGGCAGAAATGGGTTTCATCGGTAAAGAACCTATAAACAAGAAACTGGTTGTGCAGCGTCTATGGAAGGATTCTCTGGTCCTCGCTGTCCCCGCTGGCCACCCTCTTTCGAACCGAAGAGCTGTGAAAGTGGAAGACCTTAAAGAGATACCCTTCATCATTCGGGAAAAAGGGTCGGCGACACGTGACATTATCGAGGAATGCCTGGAAAAACAGCGGCGTATAAACCTGTCTCGTTTCAATATGATTTGTGAAATGGGAAGTTCCGAGGCCGTGAAAGAGGCCATCCTGGCCGGTTTAGGCGTTTCCATTCTTTCTATTTTTGCGATTAAACGAGAACTGTCGCAGGGTTTACTGACCGCTCTTAATGTCAGCGACTGCAACATGGAAAGATATTTCTACCTCGTCCACAAGAAGCAATTCCCTCTAATGATGTACCATAAGCACTTTTTGAACTTTGTGAAAAGATATTTCCCATTCAAATAAGCCCCGCCAAGGTAAACCTAAGAATCGGCAAAACCACATCTTCCCTATAACAAATAAGAATAAAGGGCGCATGTCTATAGCTTATAGGAATTTGACTTATTCAGATAGGCTATATAGAATTATGCTATTATCAGGCAATCGAGAAGGACAGGTTATCGTTGATGAAACAAGAAATAGCGCCAGGCGCTATCGTAGCTTCTATAAGAGCCGTTCTATCTTCCCCTTTGTTGTATCAAATCTTGCGCATCGGTCTTGCCGGCCTTTTCATTTACGCCGGTGTCATCAAACTCCTTGACCCAAAGGCATTTGCCCGCACGATCTCATCTTACGACATCGTACCCGAAGCGCTTCTACCCGTCGTTGCCATTGGTTTGCCTCTCCTCGAAGCAGTCTCC
>CAITLA010000115.1 GCA_903893135.1 uncultured Syntrophaceae bacterium
ACATACATGGGAAACATTGAGGGAAGCGGCCTTTTCCAGGGAATTACGGTAAGTCTCGTAGATAAAGGGAGGCGGTGTCGCGATACGCAGATATAGCCCCTGGTCCAGGGGATAGTTTATTCCCGCCGCTTCTCCCAGAAACAAGAGATTCCCGATCTGATAGCAGAGATGGCTCGGGGCATGACCCGGAGTTTCGAAGACGTTGATGGTGACGCCGCCTGCCTCGACCGGATTCTTGTAGCTGATGTTTTTTTCGGGAATCGCGGCAATTTCGCCGTACACGTCTGCAACTTTTCCCAGGAAGCTACGGGAGCCTTCCCAGAGCTTTGCAGGATCAACCATGTGGCGAATCCCTTTGGGATGGCAGATGAGCATGGCATCCGGATAATGATCTACCAGGAGCCCCGCGCCTCCTGCATGGTCAATGTGTATGTGCGTAAGGAGGATATAGTCGAGCTTTTTTATGTCGAGCTCCTCCAATGCCTTAACAAGAACGGGGATGGTGGAACGGGGACCCGGATCGACAAGGACGGTAAGACCATCCCGCCTGTATACCCAGCTGTTGAGGAAATTGTAAAATCCCTCCAAGGGCTGCTCCAGATCCACGATGTAAAGATCTTTCATGGGTTCATGTGTCGCCATCTCCCCCTCCTTATATATATAAGAGTCTATTTTGAGGCCTTTCCCCCTCTCCTATCCTGCAGGGAAGGACCGGATTAACGCTAACATCTGATTAATATACCATATTTTCTACGTTTGCAAAGAGTGTCTGCGAAGGAAATTCAAAACCACGTAGTTGAACTCCTCGTGTCTTTCGAAATTCGGCATATGGCCACACCGCTCGAATATATGAAGGTGAGAGGCCGGTATTTTT
Source organism: uncultured Syntrophaceae bacterium (assembly GCA_903893135.1). Taxonomy (GTDB): domain Bacteria; phylum Desulfobacterota; class Syntrophia; order Syntrophales; family UBA2185; genus Fen-1135. Next base: position 875 of record CAITLA010000115.1, read on the forward strand.
TCCCTGGCAAAACATGCGTGCCTGACAGGAAAGAGGCGGTCCTCTCTCCCCCAGATAATCAGAGTCGGCATCTTTATGTTATCCAGATTCTTTATGATTGGGTCGAGGACATCCGCGCGTCCGCCCCGGATTGTCGCGCAGGCGCGGAGAACCGAGAGTACCGTCTTTGCGGCTCCCTGCGAAAAGTTAAGTTCGTAATAAAGGTCTATCAGGTCGTCAGTGATGACAGCCGGGTCGTATACCAATTGTTTCAGTACAAAGGCCATTCCCGCCCGCGATGGACTTAACATCAATTCACCCATGACGGGAATTGTAGCCAGCCGCATCGCTAAGGGCATTTCCCTGCCGAGGCCGGCGCTGTCCACCAACACGAGTCTCTGCACATTGCGGGGGAATTGCAGTACGTATTGAAGGGCTACGCCGCCGCCTAAAGACATTCCGACAAGACAGGTATTCTCTATGTTAAGCGCTGTCATGAAATCGTTGATGAAGGCGGCCATGTATGATGGGGAATATTTCACGTACGGTTTTTCGGAGCGGCCGAAACCGGCGAGATCAGGGGCATAAACACGGTATCCGGAGGCGAGGGCCGAAATATTGTGTATCCAGATATCCGCGGAAGCACCGAGCCCATGGATGAGAATCACATTCGATCCCTTATCCCCTTCGGCCCAGTAACGGGTCTTGATGTCACCGATCTTGATGTAATTATTCTGTGGCATTGTCATATTACAGGCATATACTGCGGCATCTACTGGCGGGTAAAAACATGTGCTGCGTCAGACACCGGAAAAATATCCGCCCGTGAAAATTAATGGTTCTGGAGCAATGGGGATAAAGCAGTCAGGATTTTCACTTTTTTTCCAGGAGTGTCTGGAGCACCGTGTCTATGGCGAAATACTTTCTGGTCAATACTCTCCCATCCTTATTGATGAGGACCATAGTCGGTACGCCTACTATGCCATAGGCGCTCGCTACACGTCCTTTTTCATCTAAAAGAGTTTTGTAGGGAATCTGGTTTTTTGCCGCAAACTGTGACACTCTGTTTTTAGGTTCCTCAATGTCGATACCCACTACTTCGAGTCCGCGCTGGCCG
>CAITLA010000116.1 GCA_903893135.1 uncultured Syntrophaceae bacterium
GGTGAATGTTGAGACGTCATATTTCTAAACACCCCTGCATCTCTTTAAGCAAGGCATGGAAAGTATATCCATTTGGACCGCGCGAATTGCCAAGGGGGCTGCTCTCTTACGGCGAACTGGAATATACTCCTTTAGATTCACCCAAATAAAGCTTCACTTTCTCCCTTATCAGATCGGGCAGTTTGACGCCCAAGTCCGCCAGGCGGGCCTCGTATTTCATGAACGATTTAATGTGCCTGGACGTCGCCGTAAATATCCTGAAATATATCTGGAGGCTTCCTTCAATCTCCTTCCGGAATATCATGTCGAGGTTGAGCATATCTTCTAATGGAGCGATTACCCGGTAGTTTATGGGGCGGCATATGGATCTGTAAAACACAAAACGCTGGAGTGTTCCACATTCATAATTCTTTTCCCGGATACTTTCTTCAACAAGATTCAGGTCAACGGTATCAATAATCTGATAGTCATATCTGCCCTTGAGTATCTCCGCAACCATCTCCTCGGCATCTTTGAGGAAGCTGCACACCTTGCTCCCACCATGGCATTTGCCATCGCATTCCCGGTAGTCACCGTCACACCGCAGATAAAGAACGATGTCTAAATCCGAATCTGAACGCGATATGCCAAAATTGACGGAGCCCAGGACATCCATTGCAATATTGGCATGCAGTTTATCTTCGATGAGAAAAGTGGCCTCCTCCAGGATGTCGAGCCTTTCCTCCGTTTCCGGGGTTTGAAATTTTCTGTAAAACTTTTTTATCTCGTTATACAATGTTATCTCAGGGATGTGAGACTCTTTAATCTCTTTTTCATCATAGTTCTTCCCCTGCTTTAAGGCGTCGTATCTCTCGGGGTCTATGATTATTTCGCTTAATTTGCCGTCCTCGATATAATAGTCGGCTACATCGTAAATCCTTCCGTTGCAGAATTTCTTGAATATGATACCCGTTACCCGCTCATGTTCCACTTTGATAGAATAGTAAAATCCTCCTTCAGCCACATTTCCTGATGTCAGGGTCACTTCTCCAAAATTGGAGGGATTAAGGTAAAGGGTATTCTCAATGAGATCGACCCCCCATCTCTGATGGATATGGCCCGTCAGGCACATCATTACCCGATTGTCCTCACAGTAGCTGCGGAGCGCCAGAGAGCCCATGGGACCATATGAAGTTACCTGATCATGGATTCCATATGCGGGCTGATGGGTCACGATGATGTCCGGCTTTACAGCACCGAAAAATAGGTGCATCTCGCTGTACTTGTCATGATACTTTGCATTTGTCTGGTAATGAATCACATACCTCTCAGGAATACCGGGTGTCCAGACGGCCGCCCCGCCGTAACCGCAGATCCTCAGATCATTCAATTCATACCAGTGCAGATGCAGGTCATGCTCACTCAAGGCCGTAAACCTGAGGTCCATATCATAATTCCCGGGAAGGAAGAAAACCCGTGACCTCTTTTTCGTGGATGCGATGCTCGCCAGTACCTTATATTTTTGCTGCATAACTCTGCGGGCCCTTACCGTGTACTCCTGGTATTCGGTCCCGATATCCTGTACGTCGTCCGAGACATCAGGCTTTTCCAAGAGCTCATCCACAAAATCCTCAATGAGCATATCTTCCTTTGACATCTGCCTTCTCAAGCCGTGAAAATATGATTGCAGTTCGTGGTAGCGTATGGACGCATCCATGCTATAGAAGGGAATGTCTATCAGGTCACCGGAGATAATATAAACGTCGGCAACCGTCTCGTTGAGGAGATCATTCAGCCTGTCAAAGCCTCCGTGTATATCAGCCAGATAAATTATTCTCATAGATCAGCTTACTCAACTATTGCTGGGGCTTTTTTTCACGGGCTCTTCTTATTGTTACAGTTTCGCCGCCGATACCCCAGTTATCCGTCTCCACTTCATCAATTACGACAACTGTAGTTTGAGGATTCTTGCCTAAAATATCCCTGAGCAGATTAGTCACACCGCGAATGATTTCTTCCTTCTGCTCCTTGGTGACCCCGTCTTTGGTCACTTTAACATTTACATAAGGCATAATGCTCCTCCTAATTATTTTCTATCGAGATAGCCTATGAATGGAATGAATTATCAGATCAGGATTTCCGTAGATATTAGCCGCCGGGTATTCTGCAATCATCACAACTCCGGTGCAACAAGACGTCTAAGGGGTTGGTCACTTCAATAAGGCACGCTTTATTGCTATGCCATCGATTCCCAGTTCCTTCTCCAATCGCTTGTTTTTCTCGTTTTTATTATATAGCCAAAATAATGCGACGATGGCGATCAGGCTTTCGCCAACAAATCGGCCCGTCACATATACTAAAATGATGTTGAACAATATCAGGAAACCGAGGGAAATCATTATGTACGTTGAATGTTTTTCCGAGACGAA
>CAITLA010000117.1 GCA_903893135.1 uncultured Syntrophaceae bacterium
AGGGCATCCGTCCTCGTCCTCGGACCGCTCGTAGCAAGATTGGGCATGGCAAGGGTCTCTCTTCCGGGGGGATGCGCCATAGGAGCAAGGCCGGTCAATCTTCATATAAAAGCCCTCCAGGATTTAGGTGCAGAAGTGGAACTGAAAGATGGCTACGTGGAGGCGAAAGCGCGAAGGTTGAAGGGCGCCACCATTTACTTTGACATTCCTACTGTAACAGGAACGGAAAATATCATGATGGCCGCCTGTCTTGCTGATGGAACTACTCTTCTGAAAAATGCTGCTAGGGAGCCCGAGGTCGTCAATCTGGCCGACGTCTTGAACGGCATGGGGGCAAAGATCACCGGAGCCGGCACAGACACAATCAGGATAGACGGCGTTGAGCAAATGCACCCCGTCGAAGCGGCCGTTATTCCGGACCGGATCGAGGCAGGCACTTTTATGATTGCCGTCGGCATGACGGGGGGAGATGTCAGAATAATGGGATGTGAAGCCCTCCACGTCGATGCGCTGACCCAAAAGCTGAGAGATGCCGGAATGGAAATCACCCCCTTCGATGGAGGCATCAGAGCAACTGCTAAGAAAAAGATAAAAAGCGTTGATATAAAAACGCTCCCCTACCCGGGATTTCCCACTGACTTGCAGGCCCAGATGATGTCCTTAATGTCGGTGGCCAACGGCCTCTCCGTCATAACAGAGACAGTTTTTGAAAACAGATTCATGCATGTGAGTGAATTGATGAGGATGGGAGCCGATATTCTGATTCATGGAAACAGCGCCATGGTAAAGGGAATCCCCAGACTCAAAGGGGCCCCGGTCATGGCCACGGACCTCCGGGCCTCCGCTTCGCTGATCCTCGCGGGATTGGCGGCGGAAGGAAAGACGGAGCTGTCCAGGGTTTATCATATAGACAGAGGATATCAGGAAATCGAAAAGAAATTCTCTGCCATAGGCGCCAATATAAAAAGGGTTTCCGGCTAAGATGAGAATTGTCCGCACTGACCAAGCCAGCTTCGAGAACATATTCCAGCAGATTAAGAATCGCGGCTGGTTCAATGAGGACATCTGGAAACAGATAAAGATAATTGTGGAAGACGTCCGCAAGAGAAAGGACAAAGCCCTTTTTAAATATACGAAAAAGTTTGATAAGTGGATTCCGACTGCGGATACCATAGAAGTATCTTCTGCAGAAATAAAAAAAGCCGTAGCTGCGGTCAAAGCGGAAGAGCTTGCGATCCTCAAGCTTTCAGCGAAGCGGGTGGAAAGATTTCATGGGAGACAGGTAATTAAAAACTGGTCTTACTGTGATGAAGCGGGCATTGAACTGGGACAGCGCATATCGCCCTTGGAGCGCGTCGGCATCTATGCCCCTGGAGGTCTTGCCTCGTATCCCTCTACCGTAATCATGGCGGCTGTTCCGGCAAAGATCGCGGGCGTTCCTGAAATCATCCTGGTTACGCCCGCAAAAGACGGAAAAGTGAATCCCTTGATAATTTCTGCTGCAAGGCTCGGCGGCGTCACGCGTATATTCAAGATAGGAGGCGCCCAGGCCATAGCCGCTCTCGCAAACGGCACGGAATTAATACCGAGAGTGGATAAGATCGTCGGCCCCGGCAACGCCTACGTAACGGCTGCCAAGATGATCGTTTACCAGTGGTGCTGGTGCGGCATCGACATGGCCGCCGGCCCCAGCGAGATTCTTATCATAGCGGACGCAACGGCAAATGCCTCTTATATTGCTGCTGATCTCCTTGCCCAGGCGGAACATGATGAAATGGCGAGCGCCATTCTTCTTACCCCGCATGAAGCCTTGGCCAGGAAGGTGGCTTCTGAAGTTGCCCTTCAATTGAATGGCCTGAAAAGAAAAACCATTGCCTCACGCGCTCTCACAGACTTCGGCGCCATTATTGTAACCAGAGATATTGATGAGGCGACAAGAATCGCCAACCGGTTCGCCCCGGAACATCTGGAATTGATGGTCAGGAACCCAAAGAAAATACTGGCTAAAACAAAACACGCCGGCGCCATTTTTCTGGGGCACAATACTCCGGAGACCCTCGGAGATTATATCGCCGGGCCTAACCACATCCTTCCCACAGGGGGAACGGCAAGATTTTCATCTCCCCTGGGTGTTTATGACTTTGTGAAGCGAAGCAGTGTTCTTTTCTTCTCAAAAGAGTCCCTGCAGAAATACGGAAAGCGGGCGGCAAGATTTGCTGATATGGAGGGGCTTGAGGCGCACGGAAACTCAATTACCGTAAGGATGTCGCCAAAAAAGCCTTGACAAAAAACATCCGATGGCTAAGATGACCAGCGTTGTTCTGATGTATATTTTTTTCTTTCACTGTCTATGTTCTCTTCTGAGCGGGCGTAATTCAGCGGTAGAATGTCAGCTTCCCAAGCTGGACGTCGTGGGTTCGACTCCCATCGCCCGCTCCATTTCTTAAATCCGCCCCCTGATATAAAGCCTATTTTTCTCTTGCAATGGGGGTTTTTATATGTTAGAAACTTCGTGAAAATCATCGTGTACGTTAGTGATGAGTGGGCTGATGCCCACTTTTTTTTTCCTAAAAGGCTGGCAAAAAAAGGATGTACCATCGTTGCAGGGTCTGGCTTAGGCATAAGAGCGGTCATGCCAGGCGAGTCTGGCGCGATGCATCCTTATATTGATGTATTATAATAAATGGCTGATATGTCACTACCATACCAGGAAAAGATCAGGCAACTCATTGAGCTTATGATCGAATCTGAAAGCATGGAAGTCGTCGATGTTGAATGCCTGAAAATGAAATTTCGGTGGTTGGTGCGGATTTACATTGATAAGGAGGGAGGAGTCACCGTTGATGATTGTTCTGAAATCAGCAAACAGGTTGGTGACATCCTTGATGTTTATGATGTCCTGCCCGGCTCTTATACGTTAGAGGTTTCTTCTCCGGGTCTGGATCGCCCCCTTACGAGGGACAAGGATTTCATTAAATACCGAGGATCTGCTGTCCGCATCAAGACAGGCGAAAAGCTGGACGGCGTGAAAAATTTTCATGGGAAACTGAATGATTATCTGGATGAAGATGGCTCGAAGACTCTGATCGTAGATGTTTCGGGAAAGATTTATCACATACCACGAAATCTGGTGGTTAAGGCACATCTTGTTTATGAATTTTGATGCACATATGGAGGACTCTCAATGTTGCCAGAACTTAAACGTCTGATAGAGCAGATGGGTAAGGATAGAGGTATAGACAAAAGTGTCATTATAGAGGCACTGGAAACGGCCATGCTGACCGCTGCGCGGAAAAAATTGGGGCCCCAAGTCAATATCGAGGCCCACTACAACGAGGAAGTGGGAGAGGTTGAAGTCTTTCAATTCAAAACAGTTGTAGATAAAGTACTGGACCCTGATGTTCAGATTGCATTAGCTGAGGCACATCGAACCTTTGATAACGAAGCGGAAAGGGGAGATAGTCTCGGGATTAAAATTGAAACGCACACCTTTGGCAGGATTGCCGTTCAGACTGCTAAACAAATAATCATTCAAAAAGTTAAAGATGCTGAGCGGGATAACGTTTATGATGAATACAAAGATAAGAAGGGCGAACTGGTTAGCGGCTTTGTGCAAAGATTCGACGGCGGAAATATTATCGTTAACCTCGGGCGGGCTGAAGGCGTTATACCCGCGGCGGAACAGATTTACAGAGAGACCTACAAACGGGGCGAGCGAATTCGGGCTTACGTGTACGATGTAAAAAAAATATCCAAAGGACCTCAGATCATCCTCTCCAGGACCCATCCTAGTTTCCTCAATGCCCTTTTTGAAGTGGAAGTGCCGGAGATATCCGAAGGTTTAATCGAAATTGTAAATGTTGCAAGAGAACCGGGAAAACGGTCCAAGATTTCCGTTAGAACAAAAGATAAAGATATTGATCCCGTGGGTGCATGCGTCGGTATGAGAGGTTCCCGCGTGCAAAGCGTAGTACAGGAATTGAAGGGAGAAAAGATAGACATTGTTCCCTATTCCGTCGATAACGCTACCTATGTCTGCAGTGCCCTCTCACCGGCCAAGGTTAACCGCGTTATAATGGATGAGGACAGCCGTTCTATGGACGTAATAGTTCCCGACGATCAGCTCTCTTTGGCAATCGGGAAGAACGGACAGAATGTAAGGCTGGCGGTCAAATTGACGGGGTGGAAGATCGACGTTAAGAGTGAATCCATGGCTGCTTCACAGGAAGCAGAAGGATTCAAATCCCTTATTAAAATTCCCGGCATCGGCGAGGCGATGGCGGCGAGGCTTTACAATGAAGGCTTCAAGAGCATTGCAATGATCGCCACTACAGATACTGAGATGCTGTCAGCGATTCAGGGGGTGGGAGAAAAGAGCGCGTCACAATGGATTGAAGCGGCAGTCAGGATTATTGATGAAGAGACAGCAGAACAGAAGAGCTCCTGAGAGGGGGCGAAAATTGGGGGGAAACCCCTCAAAGATGAACTTTATGAAAAGGCACATTTCTACAACCATTACATGTGAGGGTCTCAAGAATGTCTAAGAGAAGGGTCTACGAGTTAGCCAAGGAATTGGGTATCGACAGCAAGGAGCTGATATCTCGTTTGGAAAAATTCGGCATTGCCGTAAAGTCTCATTCGAGTACTCTGGAAGACGCAGATGTGGAGAAGATACAGAAGGAATTGCTATCAGGTGAACCACATGAAATGGTAGAGCAAAGATTAAAGTCCACAATCATAAGAAGGCGGGCGGTTCGTCCCGTTGCGGAAGAAATTATAGCAGAGCCTGTCGAGGCCGAAATTCCCATAACGCCTGAAGAAAAGAAGATTGATTCAGCAGTCCCAAAAGAGGCCAAGAAAGAGAAGGCCGTCCCTAAAGAAGTACAGACCCCGGTGACCGCTCCTGCTGGAAAGGCGCCAAAGAAAACTGTTCCTGAGGAAGCAATTCCGCCTAAAGCTGCCAAGCCGGAAGAACCCGCCGTCAAAGACATAACGGTGGAAAGCCAGACGAAGCCGGCTGATGCAGTTGAAGAAATTTCAAAGAAGCCCAAGAAGAAAATTGAGTTGGTTGAAAAAAAGCCTGCACCTCCGTCAGCAATTCCCCCAGCGACCCCGAAAGCAAGAGAGGCGCCTCAAAGAGAAGATAAGAAAGCGGCAGTATCTGCTCAAGCACCCAGGGAAGCCGCTCCTGAGATCAAGAAAGAGCCTGCCCAGAAGCCGGCACTGAAGATTGTAAAGGAAATCATCCCTGCCAAGGCGGTGGAAAAACCGGCTAAGTGGGAGCCCGAAAAGGCCAAGATAAAGGGCAAGAAACCTGTTGAAGTCGTGATGGAAGAACTGCCATCTGCAAGGAAAAAGGCCTTTATCAAGAAACTCGTAGATAAGAAAGACAGGCGTGAGGACTCAGATAGAGAAGAGAGGGCTACCAAGTGGAAGGATGGAAAAAGGCAGGTCGCTGCCAAAATGAAAAAGACGGTCATTACCACCCCGAAGGCAATAAAAAGGAGGATAAAGGTGGGGGAAGTAATAACCGTCGGTGAGCTCGCCAAAAAAATGGGTGTTAAAGCGAGCGAAGTTATTAATAAGCTAATAGGACTCGGCTTGATGGTTACCATCAACCAGTCCATAGAGTCTGATGTTGCGACTCTCATAGCCGGTGAATTTGGATATCAGGTGGATTCAGTCGGAACAGAATATGACGAATCGCTCCAAAAAGTTGAGTCTCTTTCCGAAAATCTGACAACCAGGGCGCCTGTTGTAACAATAATGGGGCATGTTGACCATGGGAAAACTTCTCTTCTGGATGCCATAAGACAGACCAATGTAATTGCCGGCGAGGTGGGGGGTATTACCCAAGCCATAGGGGCATACCATGTCCGCATCAAAGATAGAGATATCGTTTTCCTCGACACACCGGGCCACGAAGCCTTCACTGCCATGAGGGCCAGGGGAGCCGATGTAACAGATATTGTTGTACTGGTAGTCGCGGCTGATGATGGCGTAAAGGACCAGACTATAGAGGCCATCAATCATGCACGTGTTGCAGGAGTTCCCATAATCGTTGCCGTCAACAAGATAGACAAACCGGGAGCAGATCCGGGCAAAATCAAGCAGGTTCTCTCCGATTACAATCTCGTCTCGGAACAATGGGGTGGTGATACCATATACTGCGAGGTATCCGCCAAGAAGAAACAGGGCATAGAAGAGCTTCTGGAAATGATTCTTCTTCAGGCGGACGTCATGGACCTGCGTGCTGACTTCACCCGGCCCGCCCGTGGCGTTATCATCGAAGCAAAACTTGATCGTGGACGCGGGCCTGTGGCGACTGTGCTCATCGAAGAAGGCACGCTGAGAGAGGGCGACGCCTTTGTCTCCAAAACGGAATTTGGCAAGGTTAGGGCGCTGATTAACGACCAGGGGGAGAGGGTGGAAGAGGGTGGACCGTCAATGCCGGTGGAAGTAATAGGGTTTTCAAGGGTCCCTCAGGTGGGTGCGGAGTTTATATGTGTGGAGGATGAGAAAAAGGCCCGCAGCATTGGAGAATACTGGATAAGAAAAGAACGCGAACGGGAACTTTCCAAATCGTCAAAAATTACTCTCGAGCAATTATACCAAAAAATTAAAGAAGGGGTTAAGGAGCTCAACGTAATCATAAAGGGAGATGTGCAGGGCTCCATAGAGGCTATGACCGACGCCTTGAACAAGCTAAGTACAGCCGATATCAAGCTTAAGATTATCCACAGTTCAACAGGCGCTATTACAGAAACGGATGTCATGCTGGCATCGGCATCCAACGCCATAATAATCGGGTTTAACGTTAGACCGGATAGCAGGGTTACGGGCATCGCCGAACAAGAGGGCGTTGAAATCAAGTTATATGAAGTCATTTACGACGTTATTGCGGATGTGAAAGCTGCCATGGAAGGCCTCCTCGAACCTATTTATAAGGAGACGGTAATTGGGCGAGCGGAAGTAAAAGAATTGTTCAAAGTACCAAAACTTGGAACCATCGCCGGAAGCTATGTGACTGGCGGCAAGATTGCAAGAAATGCAAATCTCAAATTGGTGCGAGAAGGGGTGCAGATTTACGATGGCAAGTTACTCTCCCTCAGGAGGTTCAAGGACGACGCCAAAGAAGTGATGGAAGGATTTGAATGTGGTATCGGAATAGAGGGCTTTAATGACATCAGAGTAGGTGATATCATCGAGGCTTATATTAATGAGCAAATAGAAAGAAAACTCTGAGACAGCGAGAAATATTAGTAGGGGGGCAAAACTAAAAGATATCTCCCGGAGTTTACCCTGAGTAAAAACGAAGGGGTCGATATGACACCTTAATAATGAAATTTGGAATTTCGGATTTAGAATTCATTTAAGATATGGTTATAGGATCCGGCATTATAGATTTGTTGATCGTCGAAAGCAGGTCTCTGAAGGAAAAAAGAGGCGTCCTGAACAGGATATTAAAACGGACCCAAAACGAGTTCAATATTTCTATTGCCGAAATCGGCCATAATGATCACTGGAAGAGGGCACAGATCGGTTTTAGCCTCGTAGGGAATGACAGGCGTTATATAAATGGAAAAATTGACCACATTCTGAAATTTATCGACCGTCTTCACCTGGCCGAAGTGTTGAATTCAAAAATTGAGATAACCAATATCCCCGATTCGATGGACCACTTCGAATATAGCGAGGATAAGTATAATGAGCTTTAAGAGGGCAACCCGGGTGGCGGATCTCATTATGGCAGATGTTTCCGATATCCTCTTAAGAGAAATTAGAGATCCGCGCATTAAGTTGGTTACCATTACGGGAGTAAAGCTGACGGATGATCTGCGCTTTGCCAAAATATTTTTTGTCGAGATGGGCAAGGATACCTGCGATCCTCAAACCAAAATAGCGCTGGAAAAAGCAACCGGTTTCTTAAAGAGGGAGCTGGGGAAAAGGCTGAAACTGCGTTATGTGCCGGATATTATTTTCGTGAGCGACGAATCGTTCGCGTACGGAAGCCGAATAGATAAACTGCTTGCAGAAATACGAACGACAGGGGAATCGGATATTGAATAGAATCATTGACATGATAAATAAGTACAGATCTTTTCTTATTGCCTCACATGTCAGACTTGACGGCGATGCGCTGGGTTCGGAGCTGGCCCTGTATCAAATGCTTTCTAATATGGGCAAGGCGGTTGCAGTTTACAATCAGGATGAAACACCGGGCAATTATCGTTTTCTCCCCGGCAGCGATAAGATTATCCATAAGCTTCCCCCCCTCGAAAAATATGATGTCGTATTCATCCTCGATTGCAGCGAATTTGACAGAATCGGAGACGAAGCTTCCCGCGTCGGCGGCATGCCGCGCATCATAAACATTGACCATCATGTTTCAAACAGGAACTTTGGCAACATAGTTCTCATTGACCACAATGCGAGTTCCACGGCAGAGGTGCTTTACAGACTCATGCTGAAGATGGATGTTGACATCACGAAGGACATGGCAACCAATCTGTATGCCGCAATTATTACCGATACGGGAGGATTCTGTTACGGAAATACAAAGAGCGACACTCTTATAGCAGCGGGAAACCTTGTGGAAAGAGGGGCCGAGCCTCAGTGGATTTCAGAGAATGTATATGAGAGCAACCCTCTTTCGAAGATAAGACTCTTGACAAAAGTACTCGAAACGCTTGCTTTTGACTGGGACAGAAAAGTCGGCTACATGGTTGTGTACCGGAAAGACCTCAAAGATGTGGGAGCACTGGTGGAGCATACAGAAGGCTTTGTAGACATCCCCCGCTCCATTAACGGAGTTGAGGTATCCATTCTCTTCACTGAATTATCAGAGTACCAATTTAAGTTAAGCCTTCGATCAAAAGGAAAAGTGAATGTGGAACGTGTTGCCAGGGCATTCGGTGGAGGTGGGCATATTAATGCCGCAGCGTGCCATATAGATGGAGACTTCAAGACCGTTTTGCAGCGAGTTTTAGGCGCTGTTGCTGACCGTTCATCAAATCCATGAATAATGACTTGATGAAGAGACACTGCCGGGGAGCCCGGACTCTATAAGAAGGCGGCTTCATTCTTTTTGCGAGCTCATCATGAATGGCATCGTTGTTATCGACAAACCTTCGGGAAAGACGTCTCATGACGTGGTCGAGGATGTCAAGAAGGCCCTCTCGGTGAAAAAGGCCGGGCATGCTGGCACCCTGGATCCAATGGCGACCGGCGTATTGCCCGTTTGTCTGGAAGAGGCGACAAAGTTAGTACAGTTCCTATCAACTGACACGAAAGACTATACGGCGACTATGTTACTGGGCGTGAAGACAGACACCCAGGACATAGAAGGTAAAATCATTGCCCGTGATGACCCGTATGTTATACATGAGGACATAGAAGATATTTTTTTTCGCTTTGTGGGGGAGATAGAACAGGTGCCTCCCCGCTACTCAGCTATAAAATATAAAGGTAAACCTCTATATAAATGGGCGAGGATGGGTATTACCATTGAAGCTCCGCGGAGGATCATAAAAATTTACGACATCACGATTGATGAAGTGAACTTGCCCTACATAACTTTTAGAGTCTCCTGTTCAAAGGGGACCTATGTAAGGTCACTCTGTTCCGACATAGGCGAAATGCTGGGTTGCGGAGCATGTCTGGCAAGCTTGCGCAGAACAAGAAGCGGCAGTTTTTTTGAGGCGTCTGCCATATCCATAAATGAACTTGAGAACGCAGCGGGAAAATGGCCTCCAGACCACATTATTCCTTTGATTGACGCCCTGCCTCATATCCCGGCGATTTATGTGGATCACAAATTTGCCAGGAGATTGAGAGAAGGTTATCAACCAGTTGCAGAAACATTGAGAATATATCATATTCCTTCCCTTGCAGATGGAGATATGGTAAAATTTATAAATGAGGACAGTAACCTTGTTTCTGTTGCGAAGATGCTTTGTGCATCCGACCAGATTGATTCGATGGATGGAAAGAGGCAGGCGGCTAAGATCGTAAGAATTTTTAATACTGACAAATAAACTTATGACAGGCATTAAATCTATTTGAGCGTATATTAAGAATTGACATTAACAAATTATTGGCTATGACTAATTTTAGGGAGGATATGAAGCGGTGTTAGATTCTGAAAAAAGAAAGGACGTCATTAACAATTTCCGATTGAATGAGGCAGACACAGGTTCTCCTGAAGTCCAGATTGCTCTTCTCAGCGCCAGAATAGAATACTTGACGGAACACTTTAAGTCCCACAAAAAGGATCATCATTCGCGCAGAGGTCTTTTGAAACTTGTAGGCAAGAGAAGGCGCCTACTGGATTATCTTAGAAAAAAGGATGTGGAAAGGTACAGGAGCGTTATTCAGCGTCTGGGACTAAGAAAATAATCCCGTATCAAATTCTGGAAACTGAACATAACATCAGACGCCTTTAACATCCATTGCGGAGTCGTTCGGACCTTTATTTTTTGGTCCTATTTAAGGAACACGTATTTAGCAAGAAACTTTCATGATGAGGAAATAAAGACATGAACAATATATTTAGTAAAGATTTTGCGGGAAGAAGCATTTCCATTAAAGCAAACTACATGGCAGGTCAGGCCGATGGATCGGTCCTCGTAACCTACGGTGACACTGTAGTCATTGTTACCGCTGTATCGAATAAGAAAAAGAGGGAAGGCGTAGACTTCCTTCCTCTTACAGTCGATTATCAAGAAATGACTTTTGCAGCGGGAAAAATTCCCGGGGGTTTTTTTAAACGTGAAGGTCGCCCCAATGAGAGAGAGACACTGACGTCGAGGATGATTGACAGATCCATTAGACCTCTTTTTCCAAAAGGTTACTTTTTCGAAACTCAAATCGTGGCATCAGTGCTCTCCGCGGATAATGAAAATGATTCTGTTGTGGCAGCTTTGCTCGGCGCCTCTGCCGCCCTTACGATTTCGGATATTCCCTTCAACGGGCCAATTGCCAGTGTCCGCGTCGGCAGGGTTGACGGCAAATTTGTAGTGAACCCATCAGCAGAAGTTCTGGTGAAAAGCGATTTCAATCTCTTCATAGTGGGAAGAAAAGTCTCACCAGGGCCGGGAAGCAAAGAATTTGACACAAATCTGGTTATGCTTGAAGGCGAGGCGCTTGAAGTAGAGGAGGATGTAATTGTTGATGCCATCAACTTCGGCCTGGAGTCACTGCGGCCGGTAATTGAATTTCAGGATCATATTCGCCAGACCATAGGAAAAGAGAAACGGGTTGTGGAGGCGATCACCGTCGATGAACTCCTTCTGGCAAAGGTAACCGAGAAAGCCAGGGACAGCATGACGGAAGCCTACACCATACCGGGAAAACAGGACAGGCACAATAAGCTTGACTCGATTCGGGAAAAGGTCGTCAAAGAAGTTTGCGCCGAGGACGACAAGCTTGGTCCCCAGGTCAGCAACATGCTATCGGACCTGGAGAGGCACGTCGTCAGGGATATGATACTGCGTGACAGGAAGCGATGCGACGGCAGAACATCTGCCGAGATCAGGCCGATCAGCGCCGAGGTCGGGATTCTGCCCAGGGCCCATGGGTCGGCCCTTTTTACCAGGGGTGAAACCCAGGCTCTTGCCGCCCTCACACTTGGTACATCTTCGGATAGACAGCGGTTGGATTATGTAAGCGGGGAAGAAATGAGAACCTTTATCCTGCACTACAATTTCCCGCCTTATTGCGTAGGAGAGGCACGGCCTCTAAGGAGTCCGGGAAGAAGAGAGATCGGACACGGCGCCCTGGCCAGAAAAGCCTTGCTCCCTGTTCTGCCCTCCGAGGAGACGTTCCCCTATACGATAAGGATTGTCTCTGAGATACTGTCTTCCAATGGTTCATCTTCGATGGCCACGGTGTGCGGCAGCCTGCTGTCCCTCATGGACGCCGGCGTGCCGGTCAAGGGTATCGTTGCCGGTATTGCCATGGGGTTGTTAAAGGATGACAGCAATGTAGTCGTTCTTTCCGACATTATAGGAGATGAAGACCATGCAGGTGACATGGATCTCAAGGTGTGCGGGACAAAGAAGGGTATCACAGCCTTACAGATGGATATCAAGATAGGCGGCATCACTGAGGACATCTTGAGATTGGCCTTGCGCCAGGCGAAAGAGGGACGGCTCTTTATCATTGAGAAGCTCAGGGAAACAATTGCAGAACCGAGGGATGATATCTCCAAATATGCCCCACGGATTACAACGCTCAAGGTCAGACCCGAGAAAGTAAGAGATGTGATCGGCAGTGGCGGAAAAAATATCAGGCAGATCATCAATGAAACGGGTGTTACCATCGATGTGGAAGATGATGGTACGGTGACCATTGCGTCGAATGACGCAGAAGCGGCGTCAAGGGCTGTCGCTATGGTCAAGTGGTTAACCGAAGACGCCGAGGTGGGAAAGATTTACCGCGGCACTGTCAAGAAGATCGTTGATTTTGGCGCCTTTGTCGAGATATTGCCGGGCACGGAAGGGCTGGTGCACATATCTCAGCTGTCGAATGAGCGGGTCAAAAGTGTTACCGATGTCCTCCATGAGGGTGAGGAAGTGATGGTAAAGGTTCTTGAGATTGACAAACAGGGGAAAATCCGCCTTAGCAGGAAAGATGCACTGGGTGCCAATGCACAATAAGACTGTCCTTTCTAATGGTATCAGGGTTATTTCGGAAGACATCGATCATGTCAGGTCAATATCCATAGGGATCTGGGTCAAGTGTGGTTCACGCTATGAAGACCATGCCACAAACGGAGCGGCACATTTTATCGAGCATATGCTTTTTAAGGGGACCAAAAACAGGTCCGCTTTTGAAATTGCGTCGGCTATTGATTCCGTCGGCGGTATGATGAATGCCTTCACCGGCAAGGAGTTGACATCGTTCTATATAAAGATACCAGACTACCACCTCCCTATGGCGGTAGACCTCCTTGCTGATATTTTTACAAACTCATGCTTTGATGAAAAAGAAATCATGAAGGAACAATCGGTGGTCCTTCAGGAAATCAATATGACCGAGGATTCGCCCGATGATTATATTCATGATTACTTTGATGGCGTATTCTGGAATGGCCACCCCCTGGGTTTTCCTATCCTGGGGACAAGGAGCCTGGTAGCCTCCTTAAGCAGGAAGACCCTTTTGTCTTTCTTCGATGCACGCTATGGGGGTGATAATCTGGTGCTCGCTGCTGCGGGCAATCTGAAACACGATGAATTCGTTGATCTCGCAAATAAGAAATTCGGATCCATACCGGCAGGAATAATCAAACCTCAGACAGACAAACCTGTAGTGTCATCAAAGGTTGCCGTCCTCAAAAAAGACCTGGAACAGGTGCATATGATCATGGGCACCCTCGCCCCTTCTACCGTCAGCCCTGAAAGATATTCCGGCTTTCTATTGAACGCCATTTTAGGGGGAAGCATGAGTTCGAGGCTATTTCAGGAAATCAGAGAAAAGAGGGGGCTCGCTTATGCAATCCATTCCTTTGTCTCACCATATATGGATGCGGGCATCTTGGGCATATATGCAGGAACCGGTGAGGAAAGAGTTCCGGTCGTCATCAATCTCATTCTTGAAGAACTAAAGCGGTTGCGTCATGATCTCTTAACGGAAAAGGAGATGGCGCAGGTAAAGGAGTTGATCAAAGGAAATTTCCTCCTCTCCATGGAAAGCACTGACAGCCGTATGATAAGATTGGCCAAAAGTGAGATTTCTTTCGGACGGCATATCCCCGAGGACGATGTTATTGCTTCTGTAGACGCTGTTACAGCAGAGGACGTCAGGAAACTTGCCTTTGAAATGTTTAAGGCAGGCGCCATATCCCTGGCTGCAATGGGAAGGATTTCGGAAAAGGACATTGCTCTTGATTCGTATGAAGGATAGGAGCTTTATAAGTCACGCAAGGATGAAATCTTAAGTTGCAATGATAGAAGAAATTGGAGTGCATATTCAAAAGCTGCCTGGTTATTTGGACATATCGCTTCCTCTATACATGACGGAACATGCAGCAGGCATGGATATCTATGCAGCTGTCAAGATAGATGAGACCATATTTCCTGGGCAGAGGAAGATAATTCCTACAGGCATAGCGATTGCACTGCCGGAAGGCTATGAAGCAGAAATAAGACCCCGAAGCGGCCTTGCCATAAAAAATGGTGTGACGCTGGTTAATTCTCCGGGAACCATTGACGCGGATTACCGTGGCGAGATCGGCATTATACTGATTAACCATGGGGAAGAGCCCTTTGTCATCAGGCGTGGTGATCGCATCGCACAGATGATAATACACAGGGTCTGCAAAGTTTCATGGATAGAGTGTGGGGAGCTTGATGCAACCAGTAGAGGGGATGGGGGTTTCGGCCATACTAAGTAAGTAAGGGTGAGCGCTTCATGAAGAAATTCAGAGTAAATAAAACATACAAAGAAATCAACGAGAAGATCAAGAAAGGAAAGGCCGTTGTTGCAACAGCTGAAGAGATGATCGACATCGTTGAGAGACACGGTCATGTTGAAGGGGCCCGGAGAATAGACGTTGTCACGACTGGAACATTCGCCCCCATGTGTTCATCCGGGGCTTTTTTGAACTTCGGCCATACGGCTCCGAGAATAAAAGCCTCCAAAGTGTGGCTGAACGACGTAGCAGCTTACGGCGGCATCGCGGCAGTGGACTGCTACATAGGAGCAACTGAGGTGGCCGAAGGGGATCCCTTGAATAGCGTCTATCCGGGGGAATTTAAGTATGGAGGCGGGCACGTGATTGAAGACCTGGTGGCAGGCAATGTAATCAGATTGCGTGCGGAAGGGTATGGGACCGATTGCTATCCTGCCCGGAGATATGAAAAAAATATCACGATAAACGATCTAAGGGATGCAACACTCTTCAACCCGCGGAATGCTTATCAAAATTATAATTGTGCCGTTAACATGTCTGACAAAACAATTTATACGTACATGGGGATATTGAGGCCCCGCATGGCCAACGCTAATTATGCTACAGCGGGACAGTTAAGCCCTCTTTTTAACGATCCCCACTACATGACGATCGGTATCGGAACGAGAATCTTTTTGGGAGGAGCCCAGGGTTATGTGGCCTGGCAGGGGACCCAGCATAACCCGAATGTTAAAAGAGGCAAGCACGGCGTCCCAAAAGAAGGGGCCGGAACGATTTCAGCAATAGGGAACCTTAAAGAAATGACCTCCCGCTGGCTTGTAGGCGCGAGCATGTTAGGATATGGAGTTTCCCTGTATGTCGGCATAGGCATTCCCATACCGGTTTTGAATGAAGAGATGGCAAAGTACACGGCGGTTAAAGATGAGAATATATATACGCAGGTCTATGACTATAGCATGGATTATCCGAAGGGCGGCGCTCTCAAAAGCTTAGGAGAGGTGAGCTACAAAGAGCTCCGTTCCGGCGAGATCGTAATAAATGGCAAAAAGGTTATTACAGCATCCTTATCAAGTTATTACAAGGCGAAGGAAATTGCACATATCCTCAAGGAGTGGATTGAAGGCGGGGATTTCCTCCTCGGGGAACCCCAACAGTGCCTGCCTTCTGTGATTATCTAATTACTGGCTTTGCAAGAAGCCAGAAGCGCAAATAAAACCATTACTGATAATTGTTAAGTATACAATATCGTTAAATTTGCTATTCATAACCGCATCCCGTAACGATAAGGCGGGACATTTTGTAAGACTACCATTTTTATTAATGTTCATTAATATTAACAAAATATTGTACATAAATGATATTCTTTGCTTGACATAATTTATTTTTAGTATCATAAATTTGTATCAAGGCCATTTTTCATACATGAGAATGAAGATCAAAAAAAATAAAGTTAAACAGTTCCGGGAAGCTATCCCTTTAAGCATTGCCGAGCTCGCAAGAAAGGCGGACCTAGCCCCCCAGACCGTAACAAAGATGGAAAAAGGATTGCCAACAAGAAAGTACTCCGAACTGAAGGTCGCGAAGGCGTTACAGAAAAATTACGAAGATGTTTTTTTGTCGGATAAAGATGCTTAGTATATTGTTTGCATTATATTTTGGCGGCTTGTTGGAGACCAGCGGTTAGAATGAAAGTAGGAAGGTATCTTGTTGTATTTATTTTTGTGATGAGTATGCTCATCACCTTTGGCAAGCGGGGGCTCGTCGATAACTACGCCATGAAAGAACGATTAATGGCTCTTAAGAAGTCGAATCAGGATATTTCCCTTGAAAACAAGGAATTGAGTAGAAAAGTGACGTTACTCAGGGGCAACCTTCAATATGTGGAGATGCTCGCGCGAAATGAACTTGGCATGGTCAGAAAGGGAGACCTCGTCTATCGATATATGAAATGAACCTGCATGAGAGAAAAGAACCAGGCACGGTGATCCTATGTTTGACGTCAAAAATTTGTTAGCAAGCGGCAAAAAGATGTTCAGTCTTGATGCCATTAAAAACCTGTTTCCAACCAGCAAGAGCCTGGTCGGGCTTGACATAGGATCAAGCGCTATAAAGCTTGCTGAAATAGTTGAGACGCCAAAGGGATTCATCCTTTCCCGGTTTTCCCGGATACCTCTGGTAACGGGTGTGATAGTGGATGGAGTGCCTGTAGAACAGCAGGAATTGGCCATAAAAATAAAGCAGATCTTCAAACAGTCCGGCTGCAAAAGGAAGTCCATAGTTACCTCTCTTTCAGGACACTCCGTCATCATAAAGAAAGTGAACTTTCCGACTATGGATGAAGCAGAATTGCGTGATCTGATAAAAGATGAAGCAGGCAAGTATTTACCTTTTGATAACATGGCGGCGGTAAGCTACGATTTTCAAGTGCTCGGTGAAAATGAATTCAACCCTAATCAGATGGATGTTATTATTATTGCAGCGAAGAATGAAATCGTAAACTCCTATACCGATGCCATTCAGCAGGCAGGGTATTTGCCGGTTATCATGGACGTAGATTCCTTCGCGCTGGAGACCATGTATGAAGAAAATTACGATTTTGAAGACAATGAAATGGTCGTCCTTGCCAATATCGGAGCGAGTATCACGAATATAAATGTACTCAGGGGCGGTGCCTCGGTCTTTACCAGAGATTTTATGCTGGCAGGAAATTCCGTAACTGAAGCCATAGGCCAGAAGATGGGAATCGCCTTTGAAGAGGCTGAGAGAATTAAGATCGAAGGTCCCGACGGTAACGAAGCTGCAGAAAAGGAATTTCGGGAAAGTCTCCTTTATTATGCCGAACCGATCTGTTCGGAAATTGAGAGGTCCGTCGATTATTTCAGGTCAACCTATGGGGGGGAATATTTGAAACATATTCTCCTCTCCGGTGGAAGTGCAAGAATTCCGGGCATAGTGAGTGACCTGACGCAGAGGCTCGGCCTGGAAGCGGAAATCGCCAATCCCTTTAAAAAAATAGGCTACGATATAAAAGGCTTTAACCAGGCAAAGATTGAAGAGATTGCACCCATCGCTGCTGTCGGAGTCGGACTGGCGCTGAGAAAGGTTGATGACAAATGATCAGGATTAATCTTCTTCCCTACCGGGAAAGGGAAAAGAAGGAAGATCTGACTCGTCAGATTGTTATCATTGTCATTACCCTCGTCGTATTTCTCCTCGTCATTGGCTCCTTCCAACTTTATCTCAGTATAAGCACAAGTAGCCTCGAGAAAAACATAAAGCTCCAGGAGGAGGAACTTGCTCGTCTGACAAAGACTATAGGTGACATAGAACAGTATAAGTTGAATAAGTCGACCTTGGAGAGAAAACTCGCCATAATCAACAACCTCGAAGAAAACCGTCTGGCGCCTGTTATGATGCTTGACGAACTTTCGCTGTTGGTTCCTGTAAAGGATGTCTGGCTCGACAAAATCTCAGAGAGAGGTTCAGAAATTACCATAGACGGCATGGCGAGAAACAATATCGCCGTTGCGCACTTTATGAAGAATCTCTCTGGAGCCAACTTTGTCAAGACTGTCGATCTGTTAGCCACCAGGGAAAAAGAAATCTCTGGCATGAAATTGCAGCAATTCGTTATATCTTGTGTGAAAAAAAAGGCTCCATAATTAGATGGCTATAACTCTCGACGACATAAAGAAGTGGCCCCCAAAGCGTAAGGCAATGGCTCTTGGCATTATTTATTTGCTTTTGGGTGGTGCATATTATTCTCTTTTTATGCAATCATCAATGGATCAGAACGTGTCTCTGGAAACGAAGCTTTCCGAGCTCCAGGAGCAAGTCCAGGAAAAAGAACGCCTGGCATCCCAAAAGGGAAAATATGTGAGAGAGGTTAAAGCCCTGATGGAATCATTCAAGATTGCTCTGACGAAGCTGCCTGACCAGCGTGAGATACCGGGTCTCTTATATTCAGTTGCCCAGGCCGGGAAAGATTCCGGCGTAGATTTTATCCTTTTCGAACCGAAACAAGCGGAAAAGAAACCCCGGGAAGCAGAAGATCCCGGAGTAAAGCCGCCGGCTGCAAAAGCCGCAGCACAAAAGCCTGGTGACAAGAAACACGTCGATACGCCGCCGCAGGATGAGCAGTTTTACGAGGAGATACCGGTTAAAATAACGGTCAATGGAGACTTTCACAGCACGTTGGCTTTTTTTGAGAAGGTCGCCAGACTTCCCAGGATCGTCAATATTGAAGATATATCGATGTCAGAATCAAAGGACGTAAGACGGGGGCGTCTTATTGTCACGAACTGTGTGATAAAGACTTACATGTTCCTCGAAAAAATGGATGAGAAATAAGCTGATGAAAAAAAATAGACCCCTGTTTTGTGTAATGCGAATACTTCTGGCCTCAATTGCTGTTCTATGGCTATCGGTATCTATATCTATAGCTGCACTCCCGCAATCAACCGAAACAAAAGCGCCGGGTGCCGACGTGGCTGAAACGAAGATCCCCGAAGTCAAAACGGGCCCCGCATACAAATATAACCCCATTGGAAAGCCCGATCCCTTTAAACCTTTCATAGAACAGGAGCTGAGCCCGAAAAAAAAGACTGAATCAAAAACCCTGCCCATTTCACCACTCCAAAGGGAAGGCATTATTAATTTCAAGCTCGTTGGCATCTCCGGTGATGACCATCACAGAATAGCTATTGTCCAGGATGCTAAAGGTAAAGCCTACCCCATCTTTCTGGGAACATATATCGGCCAAGACGGTGGCAGGGTGGTGGAGATACTCCCAGACCGCATCATTATTGAAGAAAAAATCAAAGTAGAGGGCAAGCAGGCGAAGACAAATAGACTGACAGTAAAACTTCGCAAAGACGAAGGCGAGGAGTGACCATGAAAAAGAACATACCCTGGATTATAATTTTGATTGCTTCTGCAATATTTCTTGGCAATACCGAATATGCCGGGAGCGTTCCGCCAGAAGAGAAAACACCTCAGGAGGCTCCTGCAGCCAAGGTACAGGGCACAGATTTCGGGTACCTGGAAAATATAACATTAGACAGAATAAACGGCAAAGAGCGCCTCACCATTGTTTTATCCAAACAGTCAGGTGTCGCTATTGAATCCATCGGCCGCAATGACCTGTTGGTAAAGATGACAAAAGTATTTGTACCTGAGGAGCTCAAACGCACCCTGGGTGAAGGAAAGCTTTCCAATATATTAAGTGTTGTGCCTTCCCAAAAAACAGTTGACGGCGAGCAGTGGGCCTTAATCACAATAGCTTTAAGAGAGCGCGTCCCTTACAAGGTGAATCAGGAAGGACAAAATGTCCTGATTGACTTCGATGTAAGAAGCCTTGCTGCCAAGTCGCCTGTAGCTGGAGAGAAAGCGGGAGATGTCCCCAAAGAATCGCCAAAAGCCGCAGAAGCACCCAAAGAAATACAAAAAGCTGCGGAAGTTCCCAAAGAAGATATAACCCAAGGGCAGGTAAAGCCTCCCGATGACGGTCAGCCCATAACGCTTGATTTTCAGGATGCAAATATAAAGACCGTCCTCAGATTGCTCTCCGAGGTGGGAAGAGTCACAATTGTATCCGGAGATGATGTCAAGGGGAACGTGACCGTGTACATGAAGAAGGTTCCCTGGAATCAGGCCCTTGATACCATTTTAGATGTCCAGAGTCTTACAAAGAAGCGGACGGGTGACGTAATCAGTGTCATGACCGTCGAGAAAATGAAAAAAGACGAGGCTGACCGGAGGTCGGGGGAGGAAGATCGTCGCAAGGCCGAGGATATTGCGAATAAAGCCGCACAGGATCGCGACGTAGAGAGAGGGAAACTACGACAGATATCCATAGAGGCAAAGATTGTGGAGGCCCAGGATGATTTCGTGAGAAACCTCGGTGTAACGTGGGGCGGCGCATCGTATAATTCTATTGGAAACTATTCCTCTGCCTTGACGGCCGGCACAAACACCGTTCAGGGTCGTAATATAACGTGGGGGTATCCAGCAGCTATTCCATTTACAAATACGGATGGAACCACAATTCAGTCTGCTGCCCTTAATTATCCAACCTCGGTATCATCACCGACATTCGGTCTCATCATAGGTGGAGCCAACGCCGTTCTCGAAGCCCAGATTCAGGCCCTGGAGACAAACAATACAGGGAAAATCATTTCATCACCAAAAATTACCACCATGGATAATGTCAAAGCTACGATAAAACAGGGGCAGGAAATTCCCTTCGTTACAATAGACAAAGATGGAAACAGGAGTATCACCTTCAAGGAGGCTGTCCTGAAACTGGAGGTCAAACCCAAGATTACGCCCGATGGCACCATTTCCATGGATATCAAGGCGACAAATGACGCTGCGGACTACGCGATGGCTGCCACGCTGGGAGGGAATCCGCCCATTAACAAGAGTGAGGTTGAGTCTAAGATCGTCGTACAGGATGGAGATACCATCGTCATCGGGGGAATCCTTAAGACTCAGGATCAAAAAAACGTGTCCGGTGTTCCCTGGTTTATGAAGATACCTGTCCTGGGCTGGTTGTTCAAAACTGAGAGCATACAGAAACAGCGAAGACAGCTTATGGTATTTATCACCCCGAAGATAATAACAAAAGAAGATACGGGTGTCGACAAATTCGAAAAGCCGAAGGGACCCGAGAAACCAAAGGGATAGGACATTCTCGTTTCTTTGTGATCAAACGCGTGTCGACCACTCCTCTTTTTACAACTTAGAGATATGAAAGTGAGCATGAATCGGTTAAACATTATAATACATGCCGTTCTTATGGCATGCGCTCTTGCCATCATGGCATGTGGGACAAGCCCATGGAATCAGGAACAGGCAGATGCCCGCGTTAATGTCGGAGCTGCCTATTTGGGATCGGGACGATCTAATGATGCCTTAAAGGAATTTTTGGAGGCGGAAAAACTCTCGCCACGGGATCCCAATGTCCATTATTATATGGGGATTTCGTACCTCGAGAAAGGGCTTAAAGAAAACGCCATCGATGAATTCAAGAAGACCCTGTCCGTGAAGCCCGACTATTCGGAGGCTCACAATTTTCTGGGGGTAATCTATCGGGATAACAAACAATGGGACATGGCCATTGATGAATTTAAAAATGCCCTTGCCAATGCGCTCTATGAAACCCCTGACAAGGCAATATTCAACATTGCGACGGTCTATCACGGTAAGGGTGAATATGAGAAAGCCCTGAAAATGTACGACGAAGCGAAGAGCAAGCAGCCGCATACAATCCCCGTCCCTGTGATAGACCTTAACATGGGGATAACATGTTATGCCAAGGGGGATTTGGAAAAGGCGGTTAGTTATTTCAAGGCATCTCTGAAGACTGCCCCCTCTTTATTGGAATCCCACTACTGGTTAGGGCTGTGTTATATCAAACTGCATGACCCGGCAAAGGCAAAAGCAGAGTTTAAGACCATCATCGATATAACACCGGATTCGGGATTGGGGATAGAAGCCAAGAAGAGACTCGATTCCATAACGTCCTCCCGCTAATCTGGCCGGCAAGACAATCCCTCCATTCAAGCCCTGAGACCTTTGAATTTTACCAAACAATTACAATCCTTGTCATTCCCGCCCCCGATAAGACCATTCGAGGCAGGCTCCGGCGGGCATCCAGCCTGCTGCCGTCATTCCCGCGAAAGCGGGAATCTAGTGTTGATTTCATGGTTCCCCGCTTGCGCGAGGACAGCGCCTGGATTCCGGGTCAAGCCCGGAATGACATATAGAGAAGTCATGCAAGGGGCTTGTTCCCGATGCCGCGACCCAAATTTATTGAAGGCCTTACTGTATTCTCCGATCCTTCCAGTTGATGATGTTAACCTTGCCTGACAGCCCCGGAGGATTCAGCACGTTTTGCGTGCTTGCCCCGACACCTCCTCCACCGCTCGTCGTGACAAACATATCCGCAATGCTCGAACCTCCCGGTCTCATGGAAATCAGGGGTGAAGAGCCTATGCCCGCTCCGAGGGACGTGCTTCGTGCCCCGCCTCCGAAGCGGCCGTCACCTGACGTATAGCCTATGGCATAGAGAGACGATGTGCCGCCCTGTAAACATAGATCTCCGCTCCCTGTAGGAGGCGTGTAGGTGGTAAAGTAGAGCACGCCGCCGAAGACAGCCGGGTCGGAGAGCACCTTTTCCCCCGTTCCTTGAAGGTTGATGTAAAACCCGTCCGCTGTTTCAGCGGTGCCGTATGATCCCGAGGTTGAAACATTTTTCAAATTGCCGATTGTATAGGTGGTGCTCCGGTCATTGTCCTTCATGGCGTATAACGTGTCATGGGTGGCGGTGTCCTTGGGGGTTTCCTTGTTTCCCGTGCCCCAGTATATCCAGAAATTCTGCTGATTATCCGTGGCAATGGTGGCGCTCTGAAAGATGGGCTGCGCCGTAGCAGAGCTGTAAAGACGTCCGCCTGTCCAATTGACCGTTTGGCCGCTGATGCCGCAGTTCGGCATATTCGCCGACTTGCAGAAATTGAAGCGCCACATGTTCCCGCCCAGGTCACCCACATAGACCGTATCGATAAAGCCGTCCTGATCCGTATCAACAGTGGCGGGGGTCGCCGGTATGCTGTATTTCATATTAGTATCATCCCCATACGTGTAGCTCCAGAGGATATGCCCGTTGCTCATGTCAATGACATAAAACCCCTTCCCCCGGCAGTCACAACCGCCCCCGCAGGCGCCTCCGCCGGAGCAGTCCGACCCGTTGTAGCCCCCGCCGATGAACCCGACCCATTTCTCAAATTCCTGGCCGCCTGAATTGTACCTCACCCTGCCTACCATCATCTTGCTCCAAGGGGCGCCGAGATAGGGCGCATCCGACGCGCTTATCGCGCTGGAGCCGCCGAGGTGCCACTTATAGGCGGTCGGTATGGTCGAGGTGTCGGAAAGATCAAAGGCGTAATAGCCGCAGTAATGATGATAGGTGGAGTCATACGTGACTTGAAAGTTGCTGTCGCACTGGGAATCGGAACTCCACAGATTGACGCCTCCCTTCCCTTCGCTGAAAATCACCATCGTGTGCCAATCAGAGTTAACCTTGCTTGTCCCGTCATCTGTGCCGCCTGCACTCTTCCACCATACATCAGCCGCCGTCACGGGCCCGTCCACGAGATACTGGTGGGTTTGCGTGGTAACAGTAGTGGTATGGGCGAGGTACTGCAACTGGGGAAGAAGGTTGGGGGGAACGAAGCTCCACTTCTCGATTCCATCGAATGTCCCGAAGACATGGAACTGACCGTCGTTTCCCCCCGCCATGATTAGACGATTACCGTTTGCCGACGTACGGGGATTGTCGCACCGGAATTTTCCAAAGGCATTCGTCGAGAGCGAACCGCAGGTGTACGTAGAATTCAGATCCCTGACGTCCTCGAAAAAGGGATTAGGCGTCCCCAACGTAACCAGTGATGAGTGGAATATATCACCGAGCTTCCAGATGCCGCCAAGGCCGACTTCAGGGTTATATGCCGGGTCGCCCCGGATGTACCCCACGACGGCGGCTTCATCGCCACTGGCGACGTTGAACCTGGTATATGAAATAGACGTATCGAAAGGTATCAGGCTGCCGTCGCTGGAGGTCTTAACATTGCGGAGAGAGAAACCCCGCCCCGCAAGAATGGACCCCGCTTCCCAGTTGACAGCGCCGAGGGTCCCGTCAGCATTGATGCTATATTTCTTCAGATATCCCCGCCAGAAAGGATTGCCGTTTATGGGTATGAAGGAGGCCTCGTAGAGGAAGTTTTCATCCGCGATCCTCGTGGAGGACACGGAGGCGACGGTAAAGGAATATGTCCTTGATATGATGTCCACAGGTATGTTGGCCAGGGCCGCCGCAAGCTGCGTGGTATTATCGGCGTAAAATGAATGGCCGCTTGGATCGTAGGGAGGTTGTGCCGTACCGCCAGCCACCGCCATGGCGTCGAGCGTCGTCTTGGACGCGGTGGTTAAGGCCATACCCAGGACATAGGTCTGTATATCGAAGGTGTAACCGGGGATGGCCGCCGTCGTAAGCGTCCTTAAGGCAGTGATGTTGGAGAGCACGGGAGTCATTGAAGTATCGTTTCCGCCGCTGTCGTTCGTGCTGGGGAGTCCATCCGTTACGTAAATGATAAAATTTCGCTGGCACCACGCCTGTATGGGGCTCGTATAGGCGACGCCGCTCTGATAGTCGGTCTGACCCTTAAAGTAATTTATGGCGGACCGGAAAGTACCCGCCATCGGCGTGAGGCCCGCGTCCACTATATAGGTGCAGGCATTGGGGTTGGCTGTATTTGTACAGCTCATGTATCCCGTCTGGTCATTATCGTGCATGGCGAGCTTCGCTGTCAAGGCATTGAGCTGGCTGTTGTTGCTCGGGTTATCGGCGCAGGCCACATGGAGATAACCGTCGCCCGGGGAGCTGTTGGCAAACCATGTCTGCCCTGTGGGATACCAGAAGCTCCGCTTGCCGAATTCCTTAAACCCGAGGGCCGTGTCCTCATCCGTCGGGCCGAAGGTCCCGTTATAAAAGTTGCTGCCGGAATAATTGTTGAAATCGTCATTATTCGATGTCTTTATACTGTAGCACTTGTACTGATCATATGGAGTGTTTGGATATGTCTTATCATCTGCAACGTATGTGGTGCCGTAACAGAAGCCGTTCCCATCATTTCCGGTGTCATAAAATGTCCCGGGGATCTTCCAATAGATATGATGGCCGCCGTCTGTCGGGTTCACAATGCGAGTCGTCTTGGGATAGGTAAGGTCACAGTACCTGTTACGAGGCTCCGTGCCTGCTCCGAAGGCCACAAGTCCGTCATAGCCATCGGAAGTGGTTGCCATCGACCAGTCTGCATCGAAATTGCCGTTGTCGGCCTGGCAGGCGGTCTCGCAGGTATTTTTCAGTGCATTACAACAGCCTGGTACTGTATACGCTTTGCAGTAAGCGACGCATTCCGGGGGCGGGTTCGGGCACCAGGAATTCCTGTTGTACGAAACAAAATAAGGGCCGTTATGGAGATACCACTTGCTTGCGGCGGGAAGGCGGAAGGACATAAGCCCGATCCGCATGTTGTTCGCGTTGGAATTAACGACATTCAAGAGCTGCCTGCGGCCCTCGACGGCCCTGCTGCCGGTTGCCCAGGAACAGATGGCGTTTCCGAGAAAGTCCTCGTCCATGCTGTTTGAGTTATCCAGGATGATAAGGACGTTGGGCTTCAGGTTAGCTAAAAAGACATCCGCCTCATCGGCGTACGCGGATTTAACGCCGCCGGGGAAAATTGCGATAAACAGCCAGATAATGCATATAATGATATTTCTGAATTTCGTTCCCATACTATACTCCTTTGGGTCATGGAAAAGCCGTTAACGTAAAATGACCTCTTTCAATACACCGTTTACAAATGTCATGTCCGCAAGTTTCTTGTTTGCGGAGACGCGACCCTTGCCCGTAAGGTCTATCACATTGACACCGTCGAGATCGTAACTCTTGTTCCCTTCCAGGTAGAGCACGTTATTTGCGATCTTCTTTACAAATTGAGAGGATTTCGTGACCTGAGTCTGATTCGCGGGCGGGGCGCCTTTTCCGCCTACCACACCGGTGGCTGTGAGCGCTCCTGCATCGCCGACGGAGAAAACAAATAAAAAAGATATAATCAAAGCGTACACCATCTTCTGGTTTTTCAACATAACTTACCTCCTCGTGATTTTCCCTGAGCTGACCCCATCTCTGCTAATAAGTGGGACCCATTTCCACAGGACCAAAGCCCACCCCTACACCTATGGTCACCTGTGTATTATATTCCGTATTTCTTCCGACCACGTCGATATTATATCTGCTCTGCCCCCACTGCTGTCTTCCACTGACAGAGTATCCGGAAAGCGGTATCATTATGGCGCCCATGGTGGGGCGCGTGGCAGGATAATTAATAGTATAGCTGGACACACCGTCGGCCCTGTTG
Source organism: uncultured Syntrophaceae bacterium (assembly GCA_903893135.1). GTDB lineage: Bacteria > Desulfobacterota > Syntrophia > Syntrophales > UBA2185 > Fen-1135. The sequence continues at coordinate 26,395 of CAITLA010000117.1, forward strand.
ACAGTCGTAGGGACGAGGATGGGGGTCTG
>CAITLA010000118.1 GCA_903893135.1 uncultured Syntrophaceae bacterium
CATATATTAAGCAGGAACATAACACAGAATTAAGGTTCAGGCAAGGTGAAAGTTAAGAAAAGAAAATGAATGTATGGTTCAAGGAAGAGAATTCAAGGAAGGCGGGAAAATATTCCTTGACATTATCATCAAATACTTTTAGATTTCGCACACTATCAGAAACAGTGACGAGCAAATGAAAAAAGAATTCCTGCAACTGATTATCGACCAGACCCGCTGCAAATACACATATTGATGCCTGCTGTGCGCCTCAATGGGCGGGCATGCAGGCCTAATCCGAATCAACTCCAGACAGAATTAATCCCAAAAAGTAAGAAGCAAGAAAAGAATTGTAACACTTTCTTAATTTAAGGATTACAATAAAACAATAAATTTATCAGGAGGTACAACATGTTTAAAACAATCATCAAATCAATTTGCATTTTCTGCCTTCTCCTTGTCTTTACGGTAAACTCTTGGTCGCAGGAGCCGATTAAGATCGGAGGATTGTTTGCCGTTACCGGCCCGCCCTCATTTCTCGGTGAACCGGAACGTAATACGGCCAATATGGTGGTGGATCAAATTAACAAGACAGGTGGCATCAAGGGGCGGAAGCTGAAACTGGTATTCTACGATACCCAGGGTGATGCCACCAAGGCAGTACAGGCAGCTACTCGACTCATCAAGGAAGACCGGGTCAGCGCGATTATCGGTCCCAGCACGACAGGCGAGACAATGGCCATTATTGGGACGATCGAAGCCGCAGGGATTCCGTTGATATCCTGCGCTGCCGGAATCAAGATTACAGAACCGGTAAAGAAATGGGTCTTTAAGACAGCCCAGAATGATTCTCTGGCCGTGGAGCGTATCTATGATAACCTCAAGAAACGGAATATGAATAGTGTTGCCATACTGACAGTATCCGACGGTTTCGGCGCGTCAGGCAGGGAACAGTTGAAGCTCCGCGCCAAAGATTCCGGTATCACCATAGTATCTGATGAAGTCTACAGTCCCAACGATACAGACATGACAGCCCAGCTGGTTAAGATACGCGGCAGCAAGGCACAGGCTATTATTTGCTGGGGAACAAATCCGGGACCTGCCAAGGTTGCAAGAAACGCCAAGCAACTGGGGCTTAATCTGCCGCTCTATATGAGCCACGGCATTTCTTCGAAAAAATTTATAGAACTGGCCGGAGATGCGGCGGAAGGGATAACTCTCCCTTCGGGACGGGTTATTGTTGCAAATGTGCTTCCGAAATCTGACCAGCAGAAGAAGTCACTTCTTGCTTACGTAAATGATTACAAGAATCATTTCAAGATAGAAGGGGATCATTTCGGGGGGCACGCGTGGGATGCGGTTATGCTTCTCAAAGGTGCGATTGAACGTGGAGGCGATTCGCCTGCCGCCATTCGTGATGAACTCGAAAACATCCGCAATTTTAAAGGGATCGGCGGTATATTCAACTTCACTCCTCAAGACCACGCAGGCTTGACGAAGGACGCCTTCGTTCTTGTGACGATAAAGAACAAGGGGTGGATGCTGGTAAAGTAACGCTTTGAATGCTGCATATCAGTCTTAATTCCTATGGAACTTTTTGAGCAGTTACTGCAATATACTCTGTCCGGTCTCTCTACAGGGGCAATTTACGCCCTCATCGGGCTTGGTTTTGCCATCATCTACAATTCCACGAGCATAATCAACTTTGCTCAGGGCGAGTTTGTGATGCTGGGCGGTATGCTGACCTTATTCTTCCACATCACTCTGGGGCTTTACCTTCCGCTCGCCGTTGTCCTTGCTGTTGTGGTTGCTACGGCAGTGGGCGCATTATTTGAACGCCTCGCCATCAGCCCCCTTAAGGATGCTGAACCGATTATTCTCGTTATCATTACCATAGGCGGAAGCATACTTATCCGGGGAGTTGCCATGCTCCTCTGGGGAAAGGATACGCATGCCCTGCCTATGTTTTCCGGAAATGAGCCGATCATTTTGATGGGCGCCGCAATGATGCCGCAGAACCTTTGGATTTTTGGTATCACGCTGATAATTATCACAGCAAACAGATTTTTTTTCCACCACAGCATAAGCGGGAAAGCGATGCGCGCCTGTTCTGTCAACCGGATAGCGTCAAGGCTTGTCGGGATAGATGTCAAACGTATGATGCTCTTTTCCTTCGTCATAAGTTCGGCCATGGGGGCCGTAGCGGGGATCATCATCGCACCCCTTACCATGACGTCATATGACGTGGGTGTCATGCTCGGATTGAAGGGATTCTGTGCCGCCATCATCGGCGGTATGAGCGGCGGCATGGGAACCGTTGCCGGTGGTTTGATTGTAGGCGTTCTGGAGTCTCTTGGGGCAGGCCTAATATCGTCAGGCTATAAGGACGCCATCTCCTTTATCATTCTCCTCATCATCCTGTTCATCAGGCCTCAGGGGTTGTTCGGAAAGGGGGAAGCGGAAAGGGTATGAAGTTCTTGGAAGGATCAATGAAACAGGAACTGGTGAAATTTGTTGTATTTGCTGCCGCAGTCTTCACAGCGCCTGTGTTCTTCAAGGGCGGCTATATTGTGAATGTGCTGGTCTTCGTCGGCATTTATACTATTTTAGCCGTGGCTCTGAACCTGCTGTTGGGGCTTGCCGGTCAAATCTCTCTGGGGCAGGCGGCGTTTTTTGGCCTTGGCGCTTACATATCCGGCGTGTTGACGGCAACACATGCCGCGAATCCCTGGGTGGCCATGGTCATCGCCGCCATTGCTGTTGGTATCATAGCCTTCGTCCTCGGGTTTCCCATACTCAAGCTCAAGGGACACTATCTGGCGATGGCAACGCTCGGCATGGGGATTATCGTTTACATTATCTTCAACGAAACTGTCGATATAACGGGCGGCCCTTCGGGATTGTCGGGCATACCGCATCTCTCCATCTGTGGCATTATCTTCAATACGGACATGAAAAATTATTATTTGGTCTGGTCGTTTGCCATGGTCACCATACTTTTATCTGTCAATCTTTCCGCCTCAAGGATCGGCAGGGCTCTTCGGGCACTTCACGACTCCGAGGTGGCGGCCCGTATCTTGGGAGTGAATGTCAGACTCTTAAAAGTGCAGATTTTTACCATTTCGGGCATTTTTTCTGCCCTTGCCGGAAGTCTCTATGCCCACACAGTCCAGTTTATCTCGCCTGCATCCTTCGGGTTCAATGTTTCCATAGAACTGCTTACTATGGTGATTATCGGGGGACTGGGCAGTATCTACGGCTCTTTTCTGGGCGCTGCTATTCTGACGTTACTGCCGGAGCTCTTCAGGACGTTTCAGGATTATGATATTGTCGTTTACGGCATTGTTCTGATAGTAATAACCATGTTCATGCCGGGCGGCCTCGTACGAGGCGTGCCGCTTCTGGCTAGATTCCTGCTTGCAAAGGTTAAGTCTGGTCTCCCTTCTGAGAAAAGGGTTTAGGGGGGATTTTCAGGTGCTTAGAATTGAAGACATGACGAAGATATTCGGTGGCCTCACTGCCCTGCAGGGCGTTTCTTTCTCAATTTCAGCAGGCGAGATTACCGGCATTATTGGTCCGAATGGAGCGGGCAAAACGACGCTGTTTAATATTGTAACGGGTATCTATGATCCTACATCCGGCAAGGTCTACTATGACGGGAAAGATATAACCGGATTTCCCCCGGAGAAGCTTGCAAGACTCGGCATGGTGCGCACATTTCAGGGTATTGAGTTGTTCGGTCAAATGACGGTTCTGGAAAATGTCATGGTTGGTCTTCATACAAGGTCACAAAGCGGCATCATTGCTTCGGCTTTAAAATTACCTGCCCACTTGCGTGAGGAACGCCATATCAGGGAACGGGCGATTTCCTGGCTCGAATTTGCAGGTATCGCAGAACTGGCTCATCTGAAAGCGGCTAATTTACCCTTTGGCAAGGGGAGACTCCTCGAGATTGCCCGCGCAATGGCCATTGAACCACGGATCATCCTCCTGGATGAACCGGCAGCGGGGCTCAATAGCAGGGAGACTTCCGATCTTGCCCTGCTGATTACCAGAATAAAGGATTCGGGGATCACGGTAGCCCTTGTGGAACATGATATGGAGCTGGTTATGGAAATATGCAGCCGCATCGTAGTTCTCAATCTCGGGCATAAACTTGCGGAAGGGACACCACGACAGATTCAGGAAGACGAACAGGTAATAACGGCTTACCTGGGAGAGGGTTGATGGTGGTTTGTTATTAATGTTGAAAATTAAAAACATCAACACATATTACGGTAAACTGCATGCCCTGAAAAACGTTTCCCTCCATGTCAGTGCCGGAGAGATAGTGGCTCTAATCGGATCTAATGGCGCCGGGAAAACGACAATATTAAATACAGTCTCTGCTGTCACGCCTCCCGCAAATGGCGAAATACATTTTGACGGCATGTTGATCAGCAGACTTTCCCCGGATGCCATAGTCAAGATGGGCGTCTCCCAGGTTCCTGAGGGAAGGCAGATATTCAAACCCCTTTCCGTTGAGGATAATCTTGAACTTGGCGCATATCTCCGCAGCGGGGCCGGAGAAAGAAGGAAAGACATAATGAAAGATAAGGACGCGGTCTATGCTCTATTTCCGCGCCTTGGGGAAAGACGTAAACAAATCGCGGGAACCCTGTCGGGAGGTGAGCAACAGATGTTGGCTATAGGGCGGGCGCTCATGGCGAAACCGCGGCTGCTCCTGCTTGACGAACCTGCGATGGGACTTGCTCCGCTGCTGGTGCAGGAGATATTTCGGGTCATCGAGGAGCTCCGCAGGGAGCAGGGAACTTCCATCCTTCTCGTAGAACAAAACGCACGGGTAGCGCTGAGGGTTGCCGATCGGGGATATGTGCTGGAAACGGGCAAGGTAATTCTCGAAGAGACGGCATCGGAGCTTCTGGCGAATAGGGATGTGCAGAGGGCATATCTCGGAAAAGACAGAAAGGAAATCTGGGAGCGTTAACGAAATAAACGTGAGGTGCTTATGAAAATTTGGGACGCCAAATATGAATGTATGCCACGCGAAGAACTGGAACAACTTCAGCTCGAAAGGCTACAGGCAACTCTAAACAGAGTTTACAAAAATGTGACGTTCTATCGCAAGATATTTGACGAGTTAGAGATTGTTCCTGAAAATATGCAGTCCCTTTCCGGGTTGGTGAAGCTTCCTTTTACCAGCAAGGAGAACTTGAGGATGAATTATCCCTACGGCATGTTTGCGGTTCCTCTTCGTGAAGTGGTACGGGTGCATTCATCATCGGGAACGACCGAAAAACCTGTTGTCGTTGGCTATACAAGAAATGACATCAAGGCATGGACGAATCTCGTAGCCCGCGTTATGACTGCTGCCGGAGTTACCCGCGATGATATGGTGCAGATTACCTTTAGTTACGGTATGTATACGGGAGCCTTCGGGTTTCATTACGGGGCGGAGGCCATCGGGGCAAGCGTCATACCCATGGGCACGGGCAACACGGAAAAGCAGATAATGATCATGCAGGACTATAGAACATCAGCGCTTATTTCCACACCGACCTATGCGATAACACTGGCAGAGAGGATGGAGCGTATCGGCGTTGACCCGAAGAAGTTGTCATTGAGGGTCGGCCTATTTGGCGGAGAACCATTGTCGGAGGCCATGCGCGAAGAGATTGAATCGAGACTGGGCATCACTGCCACAGACAATTACGGTTTGTCCGAGATTATCGGTCCGGGCGTGGCAGGCGAATGTGAATATAGATGCGGCATGCACATCTTTGAAGACACCTTTATTCCGGAGATTATTGACCCCAAGACGGGTGAACAGCTGTCAGCCGGGCGCGTGGGGGAACTCGTTCTGACAACCCTCAAGAAAGAGGCATTTCCCATGATCCGTTATCGCACGGGAGACATGACATCTCTTGAATATGGGCCATGCAGATGTGGGAGAACCATGGTGCGGATGAATAAGACAGCGGGACGATCAGACGATATGCTTATAATCAGGGGGGTTAACGTATTTCCTTCGCAGATAGAGTCTGTATTGGCCGCTATTGTGGGAACTGCGCCGCACTATCAGATTGTGGCGGATCGGAAAGGCGCCCGTGATTTGTTGGAGGTTCATTTTGAGGCTGCAGAAGGGACCTTCTTTGACGAAATGAAAAGGCAAAAAGCTTTTTTAGAGATGGTTGAAAAAAGGATAAGGTCCGTAATAGGAGTAAGTGCTACAGTGAGGCTGGTGGCGCCCAATACGATTGCCAGGCATGAAGGTAAAGCCGGGATTGTTATAGATAGACGCAAGACATAGGGTCGAGGAATTTGTTCCGAAATGTTGACGCTCGGCACCGCCCCTGCCGGAATAATAAATCACTGACTCGCCTCTACTGCCGTTTCAGATCGCAGCCCCGTGGCTTCGCTGCCATCGCTATCTTGTCAAATCTGGATATAGTCCTCTACCCGGCGGGGTTTGAGCAAACCAATCGTGAAGTGATACAGGGCAAATAGTTCCATGGAGAACGGCAGGTATCCGAAATAGCCGAGCAGGGGCATTTCAAAGATGTGGAGGAAATTGAAGAAGGGTATATAATATATCCACTTCGGATATGAGTAAAAGTTCCACATCTCCCAGAAGAAACCGCATATGATGCACCCGACCCATAGGGCCAGTAGCGGTTGCCAGTTGCCCGCGGAAATGTACTGGAGAAGTGTTCGGTTCTTCAGCCAGGCATTCAGCGGGTCGAGCATTAAATAGACTGACAGCCAGACAAAACAGAAAAAGTAAATAGGCCAGATCAACATCAATAGCAGCATAATAAAGCCTGTAGCGAAGAGGGCAATCAATCTGGCTGGAGTTATTTCAAATCGGAGGTTGGATTTTATTCTGTTGATCCAGGTGAATGTACCGGCCAGCTCGGCCGTGCCGAATACCGCAGGCATGACCGTCGAGAAGCTCAGCGAAGAAGACAGGAGATACTCAGCATCGGTGAAGTATTGCTCGCCAAGGTAGTACCAGTTCTGCGTGCGCATGTTTATAATTTCAAAAAGCCACCATGCCGGCACTGAAATTAGAAAGAGCGCCGCATAGGCGCCGGGACTGCGGGTCAAGAGAGAATGGCCTTTCCGAGTGAAAACCATGGCGTCGACAGTGAGGCAGTATCCAAGCCACATGGGGAAAAATCCCCAGTGAGTGCGCAGTCCGGAAAGGGACCAGTTCAGAATCCAGAAAGTGATGGCCAGTCCTAACCCGAGCCACCCGTACACTGGCCATTTCCCAGCACGTAATGTCAATTTCATATCCATTGCAAGACCTGTTTGCAACTTGATGCAAGAAAATAGAAAACAGGAAAAGAAAGAAATTATGGTGAAAACCTCACGCTACTATAAACCTCCAAGAATTTATCCAATTTAATTTTGCTTGTCAAGTTGTTCGCTCTTCTTTGAGTATTTGTTGAAAAAAAAGAAAAAGTGTAATAGATATTCAGTCCTGATCAATGTCCGAGAAAAGGGAGGAAGTCATAATGAAGGAAAGAAGGTCTGGTTGCGAGGGTGAGACTGACAAGAGAATTCTTACAAGGATGTTGCTTGATGGGGAGATTACAGAGAAGGAATTGCAATCCTACCTTAAGGAACTTCCCGACGTGTCCTCCTGCGCGGATGAGATAGAAATAGAGTAATCCGGTTGGTGGATGACGTTCTTGCACGGAAGGGCTTATGCTGGCTGATTCGCATGCACATCTGGAGATGAAGGACTTCGACCGCGACAGGGCCGAAGTTATAAGAAGGGCTGAAGACGCGGGGGTTGACCTGATTGTAACGGTTGGCACGACCCTGGACGATTGCAGAAAGGCGGTTTCCATTGCCGGGAAGTATAAGAATGTGTATGCGGCGATTGGTATTCATCCCCATGATGTGAAGGACATTGATGATGGGACTTACGATTCTCTCAAGAAACTGGCAAAAATGGATAAAGTTGTGGCCTTCGGGGAAATCGGTCTTGATTTTTTCCGCAATTTGTCTCCCAGGGAGATTCAGATAAAGAGGTTCGGAGAACAGCTGGAGTTAGCCAGCGAGATTGAACTACCTGTAATCATACATGATCGTGACGCCCATAAGGAAACCGTAGACATGCTCAGAACGTGGAAGCGGAAGCAAAAAGGAGTTATCCACTGCTTTTCTGGAGACCAAAGGATGGCTGCGAAATGTCTCGACATGGGTTTTGTTATTTCTATACCGGGAGCTATTACTTTCGGGAAGTCAGAAAAGCTTCAGGAAGTGGTTAGATATATCCCAGTAACGAGTCTTCTGGTGGAGACAGATGCACCCTACATTACCCCTCATCCCAATAGGGGAAAAAGGAACGAACCTGCCTATGTTGTTCATACGGCAAGAAAGGTGGCGGAGATAAAAGGCCTGTCCCTTGAAGAATTGGCCAGTGTGACATATCAGAATACAAAGGATGTCTTTGGTATTATATAGAGAGAGCCGAATAATTGGTGGCAAAACATTAGATAATCCTTTTGACAAGTTCTCATATTAATCCCATGAATAAAGTCTTATTAGTCGTTGCCGGTGGCGAGATCAGGGACCTGGCGTTCTTCCGGTCAAAGCTCTCCGAGTTGAAACCTGCCGAGATAATCTGTGCAGACAGCGGCGCCGGCTATCTTCGCGCAATCGGTATTGTCCCGCATGTCATAATAGGCGATATGGATTCTCTGTCACCCGATATGCTGGAGTACTTCAAGGAGCGTGGGAGCCGAATTATCAGATTTCCGGCGGGCAAGAGCGAAACTGATACGCAACTGGCTTTGGAATATGCTTTCGGTATCGCCCCTGATGAAATCTATGTGTTCGGCGCCTTCGGAACTAGGATCGATCACACCCTTGCCAATGTATCACTCCTGGCTCTGGGCCTGGAAAAAGGCATACAAATTAAATTGATTGATGAATGGTGTGAGACTTTTATTGTGAATAGAGAGTGTACCATTGAAGGTGAACCGGGGCAGACGGTATCTCTTCTCCCTCTTTCGGATATGGTAACGGGAATAACAATCGATGGATTTGAATATCCGCTTAAAGATGGAGCAATGGAAATCGGGACACCTTATGGGGTCAGCAATCGCTTAGTTGCCACGAGGGGCGTCATTTCTGTTAAAACCGGTCATCTCCTTGTAATCAGATATTTCAGAGCGGGGGTCCTGCCCTGAGGAGACAAATGAAGTTAGTCCGGGTTTTAACCATCGCCGGTTCGGATTCCTGCGGTGGTGCAGGAATACAGGCAGACCTGAAGACGATCATGGCATTCGGCGGTCTGGGGATGAGCGTCATAACAGCCCTCACCGCTCAGAACACCTTTGGCATCCAGGATATTTATGAGATCTCGCCTGAATTTGTGGAGAAGCAGTTTGAATCTGTCATGACCGATATGGGCGTTGATGCTGCCAAAACGGGGATGCTGACGAATACGGGCATATTAAAGGCAGTTGCGAGCATGATCAGGAAGTACGGCATTGAAAAGTTAGTCGTCGATCCCGTCATGGCCGCCAAGGGAGGTGAGTCATTGATAAGAGGTGAGGCGACGGAGGCATTGATCAGAGAATTGATTCCACTGGCCTTCGTCGTGACTCCGAATATACCTGAGGCCGAGGTCTTGACCGAAATGCAAATAACCTCGACGTCGGACATGAAAAAAGCTGCGAAGGTAATTTACGACTTTGGCGCAAAGAATGTTGTCATTAAAGGAGGACACCTGACAGGCGATGCTGTAGATATCCTCTATGACGGCAAGAAATTTCGCCGATATTCCTCCGAGAGAATTGATAAGAAGGAAACGCACGGCACAGGGTGCACTTTTTCTGCTGCTATTGCTACCCTGTTGGCCAAAGGTGAGAGCGTATCTGAAGCGGTAGGTAAGGCGAAGCTCTATATAACTCAGGCCATAAAGTCGTCATACGGTATTGGATCGGGATACAGATTGATAACGCATTTTTTTCCGGCTTCATCGGATGAATAGAAATGCTATCCGTATTTTGGCGCACCAGGATAGTGAACAGGGAAGTTGATCTTTGTTAGTTAATAGTTCAGGAAAATTCAAAGCAGCTCGCGATACGGCGGCAAGCATTGTTCATCGGTTGCGAGACGTCGGCCATGAAGCCTACTTCGTGGGTGGATGCGTGCGTGATCTCCTGCGCGGAGTGGAGCCTGGAGATTATGACATCGTTACCTCAGCGCGGCCTGAGGAGGTCCGTTCGCTCTTTCCTCATACAGTGCCAGTGGGTATAAGTTTTGGCGTCGTGCTTGTGATTGAGGAAGGCCACAGTTATGAAGTTGCCACATTTCGTGCCGAGAGTGGCTATGAAGATGGACGTCGGCCGTCTCATGTCGAATTCACCAGCGCACATGGGGATGTGTGCCGCCGCGACTTCACCATCAACGCCCTGCTCATGGATCCAATGACGGGCGAGATCATCGATTATGTCGGCGGGAAGAAGGATATAGAGGATCGTGTAATCCGGACAATCGGAAATCCCGACGAACGCTTTGCCGAGGATCATTTGAGAATACTTCGCGCTTTCCGTTTTTCCGCCAACCTTGGGTATGCAATTGATCACGATACTTCACATGCCATAAAACGACATGCTTTCGAGATGAAACGTATCAGCGCGGAGCGCGTCCGTGATGAACTGACGAAGCTCCTCACGCGCGGGGGAGCGCGTCGCGGAATGGAAATGATGGCGGAAACCGGGCTTCTTGCCGAAATCTTACCCGAGGTAGATTACCTGCGTGGTATCGAACAGCCACCGGCATTCCACCCGGAAGGCGACGTCTGGGAACATACACTCCGGATGCTTGACCTGCTGCCTGCGGGAGAAGGCGTGGAGAATGACTTGCGCCTTGCATGGGGCATTCTCCTGCACGACATTGGCAAGGCCCGCACAGGTTCCATAGATGCATCAGGCATTCACTTCTATGGCCATGTGCGTGAGGGGGAAAAGATTGCGGAGGCATTGATGCGCCGCCTCAGGTTCTCCCGTGCAGACATGGAGACAACCCTTGCCCTCATTAGTTTTCATATGCTCTTTATGAATGTTGCAGATATGAGACCGAACAGGTTAAAACGTTTCCTCAGGATGCCCAACTTCGGACTGCACCTTGAGCTTCATCGCCTGGACTGCCTTGCGAGCCATGGGTTCCTTGATAACCATGACTTCTGCAGGAGCAAGCTTATGGAAATGGCGGATGATGAGCTGCGTCCTCCGCGTTTACTCACCGGAGATGATCTTGTTGCCATGGGCTTTCCTCCGAGCCCTCTTTTTGGCGAGATCCTTGATTCTGTTGAGGATGCCCAGTTAGACGGGACGATATCGACGTCCGACGAGGCACGCAGGCTGGTCATTGCTCGTTGGGCGGATAAGTTGCCGGGATGATGTTTTAGACGTTTGAAAAATTGACTGACAAGTATTCCTATGCATGTGGAACAAACAGAATGTGCTCTGAGACTGCGATGCTATCTGAAAGTCACGGTCGCCCTTTTTCTAATTATCTTACTTTTTGCAGGTTGTGCAGGACGCCAGGCATATAGTAGTCGACCAAAGGTTATCGAAAAGCCTCTCGCCCGCTTGGGTTATACCATTCAGGTTGGCGCCTTTTCCGATGTCGAAAATGCCGCCCGGCTGACTGACCAGCTCCAGGCCCGGGGTTTGGATGCCACCTATTTCGTGGCCCGCGCAGGGCTGTACAAGGTGCGGTTTGGCAACTATCCTTCAAAGTCCGTAGCCCGCCAAAAGGCAGAAAGCCTCAAATCGTCGGGGGCGATTGATGAATTCTATATTGTCAACCCCGATGAATATACTGTTGCCAAACAACAAAAGTATGGCGACATGTATATCAGGGAGGAGCTAATAAAGACGGCAGAGAGCTTCGTCGGTGTTCCATATCTCTGGGGCGGCTCTTCGCCAAACACTGGCTTTGATTGCAGCGGTTTATCAATGACTGTCTATCAGCTAAACGGTCTCGATCTTCCCCGTTCATCCAAGGAGCAGTACGAAAGAGGTACCCCCGTTGAAAGGAACGACCTTCTGAAAGGTGATCTTGTTTTTTTTGCCACTTCCGGCAAAGACAAAGTCGCGCACGTGGGCGTATATGTCGGAGACGGCCGATTTATCCATGCAGCGGGCAGAGGCAAGAATATCCGTGTAGATTACTTGTCGAGTAGCTATTACAAAAAGAGGTATCTCGGGGGAAGGGCATACATATGATGGCATCGAGAAACTTGCAGAGGGGTTCATAGTGTCTCAGAATATTCTTCCGTGTCCGGCTGGTTGATACAATGCAGGGGAAGATTTCAGTGTGGATGCTGTTGATGCCAATCTGCCAAGGAGGGGAAAACCGTAGCTTTACCGCCAAAATTGATGTAAGAATCAAAGGAAAAGGAGTAACGTGAATATTAATAATCTGATGGTCACCGGCGGCTGCGGATTTATCGGCAGTAACTTTATACAGTACGTACTGAAGGAAACAGGATTCGCGGGCAGAATAATTAATGTCGATAAGCTGACCTATGCGGGGAATCCTGAAAATCTCAAAGGCATAGGGGAACAATTTGGCAGCAGGTACGTCTTTCAGAAGATGGACATCTGTAATACCGATGGGATGGAAAAAATCTTCGGTGACTACAATATTAATGCAGTATGTCATTTCGCAGCGGAATCTCACGTCGACAGGTCGATCAAAAGGCCCGAGAGCTTTATCTATACAAATATTATCGGAACTTTTAACCTCCTTGAGCTTGCCAGGGCAAGGGCGGATAAATTTGTCCTCTTTCATCATGTAAGTACTGATGAGGTCTTTGGCAGCCTCGGTGAGGCAGGATATTTTACGGAGGATACCCCGTACCGGCCTAACAGTCCCTATTCAGCCTCCAAAGCGGCTTCGGATCACCTGGTCCGCGCCTATCATGAAACTTACGGCCTCCCCGTTGTCATTACCAATTGTTCCAACAATTATGGCCCTTACCAGTTTCCGGAGAAACTCATCCCCCTTATGATCATCAATGCTGTTGAGGGCAAACCGCTGCCCGTTTATGGAGATGGCAGGAATGTGCGTGACTGGCTGTATGTCAAAGATCATTGTGAGGCCATCTGGACAATCATG
>CAITLA010000119.1 GCA_903893135.1 uncultured Syntrophaceae bacterium
GAAAGGAATGATGCACAGCAAAGCGGCAGGCCGCACTTGCCATGCCCGCCGAGTAGTTTCGCTTCGTCCCGCGGACCTACCTGGCGCAGTTCGATGCGGATTTTACATGTAGATGTAAGTTCTTTTAAAAGGTCGCGGAAGTCAATACGGCCTTCAGCGCTGAAGAAAACTGTGATACGTGTACCATCAAGATTGCATTCTGCAGTGATGAACTTCATAGGCAAGTTGAGTTTTTTGCTTATATGGATGCAGTTTTCGAGGATTTCGTGCTCTTTGACAATAAAATCATTTCTCTTCTTGAAATCATCCTCTACGGCTTTACGCAGAACAGGCTTGAGAGGTTCGGTTAGCTCGCTTTCCAAGACTTGTTTCGGCGCAATAACCACTTTGCCAAGTTCCGGTCCGCGGCCGGTTTCGACGATTACCCACTCATTGGAATTTGCGGTTATCCCTGATGGATCGAAGTAGTATATTTTGCCGGCGCGCTTGAATCTTATACCTATTACTTCACTCATATCGTTGAATAATCAACATCCTTTCCTTTTTGGCATGCCCAGTATTAATACATCCAATACTAAGCGAGGGTTCGCATTGTTTTTCAGCAACATCCCTGCATGGATCAGGCAGAAAATGAAGTTCCTGATATCTATTATGTCATAATAAACTTCTTCGCGAAAGAGCGTTTCTTGGTGATCTATGTTTGTAATGATTTCGCGGCAGTTGCCTTTTATTAGAAGCAGGTCGCGCCATAAGCTGATCCATAGTGAAAGCAGCTTCTGCACCTCTGCCCGATTTTTACTGAATTTACTGGCCATATTTGCTGAGTATGAAAATTTCTCCAAGCGGTCCGCTTTTGCGATATTGACGAGTGTTTCTATCAGTTCTTTCCGGTGCAAAATGGCATCTGCATTAACTGATGTTTGGACAGCCCATCCCATACACCCTGATGATAACCTTGCTAAAACATGCGCGTCTTCCGGCTTTGTCCCGTAGCGTTCTATAAGGGCGCCTTCAATTGCGGATATGGCTATGGGCCTGAGTTCCAGTTTCTGGCACCGCGAAAGTATTGTAGATAAAATAGCTTTCTCGCTGGTTGAGAGCAAAATCATGTATACGAAGGGAGGAGGTTCCTCAAGGGTTTTCAGCAGACAATTTGCCGCTTCCGATGACATGAAGTCTGCATTATCGATAATGAATACCCGGCTTTTGCCCTCGAAAGGTTTTAGCGAGGCATAGCGCTCCAATTCCCTTATTTGATCTATGGAGACTTCTGTTTTGCCACTTAGATCGATTACCTGGACATCGGCATGTTTTAAACCCATTATACGCTGACAGGAGCTGCAGGCGCCGCATGGTTTATCGTCTTTTTCGCAGTTCAAAGCTTGTGCCAGATTGATGGCCAGCGTCATCTTGCCCACTTGGGCCGGTCCGACGAAAAGATAGGCATGGGAAAGCCTGTCGTTTCTTAAGCTATTATCCAATAGCTCAACGGCTGCTTCATGTCCCACTGTAGTCCACATCAGATGTTGTATCCTTTGAGTCGAATGTTCTAAATCAGGTCACACTTC
>CAITLA010000120.1 GCA_903893135.1 uncultured Syntrophaceae bacterium
AGCGTGGGAAGCATCACGGTTAGGGCAACCATCCACTTGTTTACATGTGAATCCACCAGGAAGCTATTCCTTCGTGATGATCGTAGGTACGACAGACATGCCGACCCTGAGAATATGGTTGGGATCCGCCCCTTCGTTGAGAACAATCTTTATCGGCACCCGCTGGACGACTTTCACATAATTCCCTGTTGCATTCTCAGGCGGAAACAGGGAAAAAATAGAGCCGGTTCCGGCCATGATGCTCTGCACCGTGCCCTCAAAATCACGGTCCGGATACGTATCTACTCTGATCTTCGCCTTTTGACCGGGCTTCACATTCTCGATCTGCGTTTCCTTGTAATTTGCAATTACCCAGATATCGTTGAGGGGAACAACAGCCATCAGGGGTTGTCCTGACTGGATCTGGTTGCCGGTTTCCACGGACTTTCTTGTGATGTATCCATCCGAAGGCGCATAAATTTTTGTATAACTCTTCTTTAAATCTTCCGCTTTACGGGTCTCTTCCCTCTGTTTCAGCACAGAATTCTGGGATTTAAAAGCCGACCCTGTCTGCTGTATGATGGCCTTTTGTGTTTCCAGGGTAGCCTCAATCTGTTTTAGCTGCTCTCTCGACGCTTCAACTTGTGCCGTAGCAACGTCAAAATTCGTCTTCGCTTTTTCCAGTCGTTCCTCCGGCACCACCTCTTTCGCGCGAAGCGCCTGAGCCCGTTTGTAATCCAGTTCCGCCTGCTTGAGATTTGCCTCCTGGAGCTTCAGATTTGCCCGCGCTGACTTTACGCTGAATTGCAATTCCAACAACTGCTTCTTTGTCACGTCCACCTTCGTTGAAATCTCTTCGAGTTTTGCATGCTCCGCATTTCGCGCCGATTCAGCCTCTCTAACCCTGACATCATAGTCTCTGTCGTCGATCTCAAGGAGGACATCATCCTTCTTTACAAACTGATTGTCTTCAGCATAAACGGCCCTCACTGTACCGGGAACCTTCGATGCGATGACATGAATCCTGCCCGTAACATAGGCGTCATCCGTGGTAACATACTTCTTTCTGTACTCCCGGTAATAATAAACGCCTGCCACACAGGCTATCAGAAGAGCAAAAACCAAAAACAGTGCAAATCTCTTTTTATTATTGTTCATCATTTCGCGGGCTATGCTCATTTATCTGACCTCATAAAAAAATGCATTGAGCGTCTACATTTCACCTTCACAAGAAATGATCTGCCCAATGATTCAAATCATTATAGCTTCCAATGATTCATCCATGCAATGCTAAACATAAAATAGGCAGCTCAAACTTTGTAGTAAAACCTTTGTATAACTCCTCTATTCGTCATTCCGGGCTTGACCCGGAATCTAGGCGCTGTCCTCGCGCAAGCGGGGAACCATGAAATCAACACTAGATTCCCGCTTTCGCGGGAATGACGGCAGCGGGCTGGATTCCCGCTTTCGCGGGAATGACGGCAGCGGGCTGGATTCCGGCTTTCGCGGGAATGACGGCAGCGGGCTGGATTCCGGCGCCTGCCCCGGACATCGATCCGGAGTTCGCTAGAATGACATAAATGCTGGTTCTATACAATTTTGCAAAGGTCTTTTAGTATATCATTTCATCATTAAGGTGTCATATCGACCGAAGGGAGATATCTTTTAGTTTTGCCCCCCACTAAGATTTCTCGCTACGCTCGAAATGATAATACTACATTGAAATTTATTTCTTTCCATAAAGGCAAAAAAAAAGGCCAGCCTAACCGACTAACCTCCTTCTACCTGCCGCTTGCGTCATACAACAAAAGACATTTCTCTCCCCGATATCTTACGGGGAGTGGAAATAGTACCATGGACCTCCTTTGCTGATGGGGTCTCTATAGCACATCTTAATAAGTCCCTTATTTGTTTTTATGCCTGTTAGACTTCAAACGCTTCTTGTATTTGTGTTTACTTATTTTCTTCTTTCTTTTCTTTACGACACTTCCCATTACTTACCTCTGATATATCTAATTAATTGCCTTGCTTGCGCAAACTGAGACGCTCTTCCGCGCCTGTTTTCTCCAAAGCAGGCGCATCATATATGATTGAATTGTCTATGTCAATGAAGATAAATAATTTCTTTTCTCCCACAATCGAAGACAAAAGAGGACAGTGCAAGCAGCCCTTGACCAATAATATCGAAACTCACCGTTCTCCTTAGTACATCATTTCATTATTAAGGTGTCATATCGGCAGAAGGGAGATATCTTTTGGTTTTACCCCGCATTCTTTATGATATAATTTGAGAACTTTGCAAAATTGCATAAAATCAGCATTTATGTCATTCTAGCGAACTCCGGATCGATGTCCGGGGCAGGCGCCGGAATCCAGCCCGCTGCCGTCATTCCCGCGAAAGCGGGAATCTAGTGTTGATTTCATGGTTCCCCGCTTGCGCGAGGACAGCGCCTAGATTCCGGGTCAAGCCCGGAATGACGAATAGAGG
>CAITLA010000121.1 GCA_903893135.1 uncultured Syntrophaceae bacterium
AAGCGCGAAAAACAGGACGACGACTGCAAGCCCCACAATCAGTATCGGACCGATGAGATCCGACAACCTTTTCACAACATAACTGACCTCATCATCGTAGTGTGCCGACACCTGACGGAGCATGTCTTCTATATTTCCTGTTTCCTCCCCAATGGCAACCATGTCGACAACCATGGGAGGAAAATACTTCGCAGAACTGAGAGGCGTAGCGATACCACGCCCCTCGTGCATCAACTCCCTCACACGCTCAAATTCACGGGCGATGGCTGCATTGCCGATGATGCCTGACAAAACCCGCATGGCGGTCATAACCGGAACACCGGCAGACTGCAGCATTCCAAATATGCTGGCAAAGCGTGACATGGCCGCCATCACGAATAGAGGACCAATAACAGGCAGGCGGAGAATAAGCGTGTCTTTCACATATCGCCCCTTTTCCGTCTTTAAATAGACTCTCAGTCCGGCGAAAAGCCCGATGATGCAAACGATTATCAGATACCAATAGTTTGCCAAGAAATTATAAAGCATGATGGCGATCTTCGTCGGCACGGGAAGATCAATGCCAGACTTGGAAAACATCTCCGCAAATTTGGGAATGACAAAAGTCAGAAGTACAAAAAAAGCAACGACGAGAGCAATGGTCACCATAATAGGATACTGCATTGCTGATTTGATATCAGCTTTGATTTTCGCTTCATGTTCGATGATATAGATCAGGCGCTCGAGCGATTCTGTAACGGTGCCGCTCGTTTCGCCTGCCTTTACCATGCTTACGTATAATGGCGAGAATATCGTCCCATGTCTTTCCATGGCCCCGTAAAGAGAAGACCCCTGCTTGATGTTCTGAGACATGGAAGCGATGGCTTCTTTTAAAGTACTATTTTGTGTTTGTGCCTCCAGCACCTGAAACGCTCTGATTATAGGCACTCCCGCCTTGAACAGCGAATTAAACTGTTTAGTGAATAGTATGATATCCGCATGCTTGACAGGTTTCTTGAGTAGCTTTCTTGACCACTGGCCGAAGGCAAAACCAGACCCTTTCTCGCTGACTTTCGAGGGGATATATCCCCTGTCAGCCAGCATGGTTAAGGCGCTGTCGCGTGACTCAGCCTCGATATCACCCTTTATGGTCGCTCCCCGCTCATTTATGGCTTGGTATGTATAACTCGGCATAATTAGCTTACCTGCTGCTCCGCGCCTGGCCCTCTCCTACATCATGATTGCAGAGCTCGCCTCTTCGAGCGTCGTGATACCCCTGAGTACCTTGTTGCCGGCATCATATTTCAGGGTTTTCATGTTACCCGCTTCTACAGCTTTACGTGTAATATCATGGGCCGATTTTTTCTTAATGATCAGATCCTGAATCATCTCGTCAACAACAAGCACCTCATACAACCCGGTACGCCCCTTATATCCGGTGTTAAAACACTGGCTGCATCCTCTGCCGCGCTGAAAATTTGCGGACTCCCAATTTTCCAGGCCCCATGATGCAAGTATCTTTTCCGGCGGATTGTAAGGTTCTCTGCAATACGCGCAGACAGTCCGCACCAGGCGCTGAGCAATAGATACCAGTAGCGTTGAAGAGAGAAGAAAAGGCTCAATTCCCATATCAATAAATCTCGTTATGGCCCCCACCGCATCATTGGTATGTACGGTGCTAAGAACCCTGTGGCCGGTCTGCGCCGCCTGCACTGCGATAGCGGCTGTTTCGGCATCACGAATTTCTCCCACCATGATAATATCCGGGTCCTGACGGAGTATGGATCTGAGACCTCCGGCAAAAGTCATTCCCGCTTTACGGTTCAGTTGAATCTGTCTGATGTTTTCCATGCGGTATTCAACAGGATCTTCAAGAGTCATGATATTGCTGTCCGGCTTGTTGAGTTCATTCAAAATAGAATAAAGGCTTGTACTTTTTCCGCATCCCGTAGGTCCCGTACTTAAGATCATGCCGTAAGGTTTCTGTATCATAGACCTCACTCTTTCTATGTCTGATTTGACCATTCCAAGGAGGTCCAGGGCATATATGCCGGAGCTTGTGTCCAGAAGCCGCAGGACGACATTCTCACCATGAATCGTCGGTATGGAAGATACGCGGACATTTATTTCCTTATTTTCCATCCTCACGGTAAACCGCCCGTCCTGAGGCACTCTTGCTACTGTAATGTCCATATTGGCGAGGATCTTTATCCTGGCAACAATCGGCCAAAAAAGCTTTTTGGGGGGAGCCGGCACCTCATGGAGCTTGCCATCTATGCGGAACCGCACTTGGATGCTGTTCTTCTGGGGACTGACATGCACGTCGCTGGCCCCTTCACGAACTGCCTGACCTAAGATAGAGTTTACAAGTACGACAATAGGCGCCTCACCAGCCATATTCTGAAGCGACGCCAACTGAACATCTGCTTCTTCATCCTCTTTTTCTTTAGCCGGCTGCGCTTCGATATCCATACTCTCCAGGATGCCTTCCATACCCGATTGGCTGCCATATACACTGCTTATCAGTTGGTTCAGTTCACGTTCTGTGCAAACCACGGCCTCCACTTCGCAATTCGCAACTATTTCCAGGACGTCCAGGGCGTTTATGTCCAGAGGATCCAGCATTGCGACGGTCAGGAGACGACCCTTTCTCATTAAGGGTGCTACCTGATACTTCTGGGCATCATCAAAAGAAACTAAATTTGCCAGTCCAATATCGAAAGGAAACGTTTCAGGATGATATCTCTTCAGTCTCAACTGCCTGCATAAAACATCTACTATTTGCTGCTCGCTTACGATCCCCTGCCGGAAAAGATACTGACCCAGTTTTAGTCCTGCCTTCTCCTGCCCGGAAAGAGCCTTCCTCAGTTGCTCTTCTGTCAGCAGTTGCTCCTCAATGAGCATCTCGCCCAATTTCTTTTTGATTGCCACTATGATTAACCTCTGTGCGTTCTTACCTATCTCTTGAAAAAAATCGTATCATCGCTCACTTTTACAAAAACCTCTGCATTTCCCGCAAGTGGCTGCGGTAACCTTCTGGCCGCACCCAGAGCATCTTCCATGCTCGAGAAGCCATCTTTCAAGACAATGGTAAATGCGAGACCCTCTCTGCTATTCCAGTATGGAAGAAAGTTCAGAGACGGCAAAGTGGAATGATAATTTTTGTATAATTCATAAATCTCATCAATTTTTTCACTTCTTGCTACGCGTACCCAACATTTCCCCGACGCGAGGGGATTCGACTTGGCGGGAATGGCGGGCAATTCAATTATCTCACCCGCGCTTACCCTGCTTAAGTTCTTGATGTGCGGATTGGCACGAGCTACTTTTTTCAGTTGCTCCCTGTCGAAATCTCCGTAAAAGTCATTGAGCAGCCGCCAGATGGTCCTTCCGCTTTTCAATTCCACCTTTCCCAAAAAGTCCGGCATTGCCTTATTAGTTAACTGTATGTCATCCCGGTTTAATGCTTGCGCCGCTACAACAGGCGCCGGTGCAGTCTGACCTCGATAGCCGGGAGAAAAGTATCCCGATGACGATATGGCCTCAGTCTTAATTATCCCCAATGTCTCATTGCCAGGCCAGATTTCAAATAATAACCCAGGGTAAAATCCTGCCACTCCTGCGAAAATAATAATGGCAGTGAGAGCCGTTGCAGTAACCCATTTAAGAAATCCTTTTCGATCAGCAGGAACCCTGCGACTGCACGAACGGACAAGGAACCAGCCGGCTTTCGATCTGTTCTGAATAATCAGTGCAAGTACAATCTGATGACAGAGGGTCACAATCTTTCGGGGATAGCCGCCCGTAGCCAGATACAATGCCCATAACCCCGGATACGAGAAAAGCGATGGGGCCTTATCTGTGTCGCTCGCCTTCGCTATGCGGAATTTTACCATACCCTGGGTCTCCAGAAAATTGAGAGGCCCAAGAAGATAGTAGAAGTTTACCCGATCGGCAAAATTCTTCTGCTTCTTAAGAATATCCTCAAATTCCTTCTGGGCAAATATGACTATTTGGAGCAATTTAAATTCATTTGTTTCGTAGTTGAGAAATTCACGCAGCAGTTCGAGACAAAAGTCAGGAAGTTTTTGTCCTTCATCTATGATGAAAACAACAATCTTGCCCTCATCAACACCTTTGCCAAAAAGATAATTCTTGATGTTTTCTTTAAGTTGCCATTCGCTGGTCCCGTCGGAATTGGCTACGCCAAAAGTTATGGCTACAGTTGACAAGAATTCGAGGGGATTCGTAAATGATGGATCCAGGATAAGATGCGTTTCGATTTGCTTTCTATCTTCTTCAGATGCAGCAAATTTCAAAATGAGCTGGCGGCACAGGGTGGTTTTTCCCGTCCCCACTTCCCCTACCACAACGCTCAATCCCCGGCGGAGACGCACGGCCAGTTCCAACTTTTGCAGGCAGCCCACATGTTTTACCGACTGGAAGAAAAACTCCGGTTCCGGAGAGTTGGAAAAGGGCTCCTTATTCAGGTTTAAAATCTTGAAATAATCCATAACTCTTTCATTGCGCAGGCATGGCCGGAGATTGCTGCACAGGTGATTCCTCAGTTCCTTTTACAGGCTTCCCTGAAACATCAGCAGCCGTCTGGAGCGGCAATATCGTGGGAGTAATGAAAATGAGAACTTCCTCCATGACATCGCTCTTGCTCGCTGATTTGAAAAGCCATCCTAAAACCGGTATATCTTTAAGCCCGGGGAGTCCGCTTTCCCCATCTTGCGTCGTCTGCTTGGTCAACCCTGAGATGACTATTGTTTCCCCGTCCTTGACGATAAGATTGGTGCTTGTCTCTTTCTTGAAGAAGCCCGGGTTCCCCTGAACGTTGCGCGCTGGATTTATTTCATTCTTCTTCACAAGGACTTTCATCCTGAGATTTTGCCCGTCAATGACATGGGGTGTAATCTCCAGACGGAGAACAATGTCCTCAAAGGTCACCGTGTTCGTCACAGCACCCGTCGAGCTTACTGACTGTGTAACATAGGGCACGCGCTCCCCGTTTTCCGCATAAGCCATCTGATTGTCCATGGTGGTAATCGACGGGGTGGAGAGGATATTCAATTTGCCGTCCTGTTGAAGGGCTTGCAATTGCAATTCAAGCATATTACCGCCAATTGTTCCCAACATGAGTCCCAAAGAACCTGCGCCGCCGGCAGCAGCCATTGCTGAACTAGGTGCAGGGAAATTCACACCGAAACCATAACCGCTGAGACCGGGTAAGCCGAAGACTGGCGTAGTGGTGGTTATTCCGCCTGTAGTGGATGTC
>CAITLA010000122.1 GCA_903893135.1 uncultured Syntrophaceae bacterium
AGGGCATCCAACTGTAAAGCCAGTTCCTGACCATTGGTGGATACCCTAGCATACCCTATAACTCTTCCTTTCATTATCTTATCCTCCTCTTATCTTGTCTCATATACTATACACTAATCGGTTAATTGAGACAATTGTCACTGCCGCTTAGGAAGTTTACAGATATGGCGATGTAAGAAGTTAAGGACAGTCAGAGCAGGCAAGGGAATGAGCAGCGGGGGATGTTTCAGTCCGCAGATAACCGGCCGGGCTTTTGGTGAAGCCGCATTTGTGCGAAAGGCTTTTCAGGGATAAGGTCAGGCCGCATTATCTGACAGTGGCGCCCATTGCTCAGCGACAACCGTCTTTTACACCTGGCCCTGTTTATTCCGGAAGCCCTCCGATCAGTTCAAGTTTTCTGATTTGTTTTTTGTCCCTTTTCCTATAACTTTGTCCCTCCAGTATGATTATTTCTGAGTTTTCAACAAGCCTGTCAGCTATTGCCGTGGCTATGATGGTATCATCGAAGATGTTTCCCCATTCTGAAAACGTAAGATTTGTAGATATAATTGTTGAACCTTTAAGATGCCTTTCGGATATCACCTGGAAAAACATGCTGGCCCCGTTTTTACCTAAAGGCAGATACCCGATCTCATCGCAGATGAGGAGATCAAAGGAATTATAGTAGTTAAGCCTTTTGAGAAGTGTTTTTGCGTCAGAGGCTAAAAGCTGGTTTATCATCTCCATGGTGGTGGTGAAGAGGGTTTTTATTCCCGCCTGAGTTGCTGCATATGCGATGCACTTTGCAAGAAAGGTCTTTCCTCCTCCGGGATTGCCGATGAAGATGATGTCCTTTTTGTCTTTGATGAATTCCAGATCGAGAAGCTTGAGGATTCTGGCCTTGTTCTCTTTTCTTGAAGGGGTGAAAGAAAAGTCGAAGTTTTCTATAGTGAACTTCTCCGAAAGCCTTGAATTCCTGAAGCAAGAGTCTATTTTTGCGAGTTTCCTTTTTTCAAGCTCAAGGTCAAGAAGATGTTCTATTGTTCTTAAAGCAGGCCAGTTCTTCTTTGAGGATTCGTCCAAGACCCGTTCAAGATTCTCGGTAAAGGCCTTGAACTTTAAATCCCTGCATTTGGTTAATACATTTTCCATCATGATTTGCTCCTTTTTACGGCTATTGCGTCATATTCGGCTAATGAGGGCATTGTGAGCCTGATCCTGTTAAGATCATCGTTCCTGAGCTTAACGGGGTCATGCACCCTTACCGGCGTCATTTCCTGGTACAGGATGTTTTCTATGTAATCAGCGCCACAGGCCTTGTGTTTGAGGGCTTTTCTGATTGCATAAAGAAGCGAGACCGCTCCGTATTCGTCCTTCAGGTGTAAAAGCCTGGTTATGTTTTTCTTAATGGGCTGCCCTGCCTCGGCTAAGGCTTCAAGATAATCTTCAGCCTCATCTCCAAACGATACGAAGACTGCTATGTCCCTGTCTTTGAAGATTTTGTTTTTAAGCCTTTTCACCAGTTCGGCGTGAGAGGGGATTTCTATGCGCTTTTTATATTCCCAGCACCTGTTATGAACCGCAGCCGGTTTATCCTTATGGAAGATGCTCACGGTTTCATTATCCGCTTTAAGTGTAAGCTGCTTCCCTACAGCCCATGGAGGGACACTGTAAAAGTTGTTGTCATACCTTACGGCGAAGTCCTTGTGGGCCGTTACGTTTACGATGTCTCTGCAGTCAGGGAGATGCTCCGGCAAAGGCGTCAGCTTGACGCAGAAAAATCTCTCCGTTGGTTTTTCTCCTGTCGTGCCGTGCATTCTTACATTGGCCGTTTCATCGAGCCATTTTCTGATCTGTAAATTGGCGTCGGCGAGGTCTTTTATCTGCCTTAACGGCCAGAAGCTCTGGCGTATATACTTTATGCTTCTTTCGATCTTTCCCTTTTCCTGGGGCTGTCTTACGTTGCAGGCGACAGGGTTTATTTTAAAAGGCCTTAGAAAATCGAGAAACGCATCATTGAATCTCACCAGGGAGCCATGTCTTTCGATAACCGCTGTTGCCATGTTGTCGACTACAACTTCATGGGGAGCCCCTTTAAAAAAGATGAAGGCGTTTAACATGCATTGATGAAGGATAGCCTGTTTCTGTGAATGCGTGAACTCTATGTAAAGCATTCGTGAATATGATTCCGTTATTGCAAAGGCGTACAGTTTTCTCTTCGCATTGCCGTAAACAATTGTTCCGAAGTATCCCCAGTCAAGCTGCATCTGTCTGCCGGGGGGAGATTCGAAGCGTATAAACGTCTTTTTGTTTACGCCCTTCCTCTTTCTGACGTAATCCTTGATTATCGTATAACTTCCTTCATAGCCCCTTTCCTTGAGCTTTATCAGAATCACTGATGCAGGTACTCCGGAATGTTCTCCCAGAACGCCGTCTATGAAGTCTTTATAAGGATCCAGCTTTGAGGGCCTGTTTCTTTTGGGAGTCTTCCTGTCAGGGTCTTTCAGGTACTTGACCACAGCCGGCCTGCTGACTCCGAGTTCTGAAGCTATCCTGGATTCAGGCAGGCCAAGATGCTTGAACCGGTGAATCTCGAATACTGTTTTACGGTCAAGCATGAAAAGACTCCCTTGCCGGCAATTCGGATTGTTTATAATGCATCATATGCATCTGTCCTCCTTACCGGTCTGGCATGGACTTTTTCCGGAAGCTCCAGCACCTGGAAAACAGTCCCTTCGAAAGCTATGAGGTCTTTTCTTATCAGTGAGTTCCTGGCCTCGATATAATCCTCGATGTCCATCTCAAGCGCCGTGCATATCCTGTCATAGCTGTAATAAGACAGACCATTCCGATCCGAGACAATCACCAGGAACAGATAAAGCAGAAGCTCCTTCTGGGGCAGCGATTCCAGAAAACCTTCTGTCAGGAACCTTGTCGGTATATAACTGAAGCCCCCGTTTATTTTCCTTACCCTTTCGTGAATCAGTATCTTCTTCATGAGGTCGCCTCCTTTTATACCGGCATCTAAATTAAAGAGGCGTTTGAAGATATAGAGTCCTTCTTTGCAATCACCGGCAACTCTTTATTGTCACTGAACATACTGACGATTATTGCGTCCATCTTTGCAATCATTGGTATAAGGTAAAACGTGCCTTCAGGCTGGAACCGCCTGGCTCCTGACGCGTCCATCTTTGCAATCAGTGACGGGTTCCTCTTCCTTCTGTTGCGAATTATCTGCAGTTCTCGGTTTCTTTTAGCCTTGTCAGGTTTTCTTTTTCTGTACTTTTTCCAGTAACCGGGGTTGTTCCTGATCCATTCCTGCTGGCTTGTCTTGTGGTTAAGGCGGTAGCTTTGATCCGAAGCCATCTTTTTTTTCTGCCACAGGGTCTTTCTCTTCCTCTGGCATTCAGGCCTGCTGCAATAACTCTGATTCTTGTTCCTGGGACTTCTGATGAATATCCTCCCGCAGCATGCACAAATGACTTCCATCAGAAACCCCCGGTTTTTCCGGGCAGAAAAACCACATTGTTGATGGAATTAACAGCTTAAGGTAAAATGACATCTCGTACATCCTGTTTGGTTCGTCAAGCGATAGCGCAGACAAACCAAACGAAACAGACAAACCAAATGGAATTCTTAAATGGAGAACTCTTGAACCAACTGAACTATATGTAACTTTTTAATCCGCCATCATGTGTTATTTATTTTCTATCCTTTATTGTAAAAAATTAAACCGCCGATGACACCTATGCCAATCTTTCTAAAAATGGAGGTCATATGTAAATTGAAGACCATGTTTATTACCTGATTAATACTAATGTTGAATCGGAATCACCTTTTTTCTGACAAATCCTTCCAAGTTGAAAATATGCGTTTGCTTCCTGTTTTATACTATCCTTTTGGCG
>CAITLA010000123.1 GCA_903893135.1 uncultured Syntrophaceae bacterium
CTGCTCGGTGCGGCAGGCCAGGGAAAGAATGATCTGCAGCAACAACTCGTACCCGTAATAACGCGAGCAAAGACAATAATAGTCAGTTCTGACGCAGAACTTGTTATTGCGAAAGAAGTTGTGCAGACAATCAAGACTTTCCAGAAAGAAGTCGACTCGACGTTCGATCCGATCATCGAAAGGGCTCATGTTACTCACAAAGAGGCCCTGGCGCAGAAAAAGAAACACATGGATCCGCTGGCGGAGGCGGAAAAACGCATCAAGCAGCTTATCGGCGATTATCTCACTTTCGTTGAAAACGAAAGGAAGAAGGAAGCCGAGAGGCTGGCCGGGATTGCCAGGAAAGAGCGAGAGATCGAACTCCAGAGGATCCAGTCGGAGATTGATGAAAAACTTACTCAATATACCGGGATAGAGGAAAAGATCGGGGCGCTTCAAGAGGCTTTAGCCGATGCCGATCATGACAAGTTCGCGCTGGTCAATGCAAAACTTGCAGCCCTCTATGCAGAGCAGGAAAAGCTCACAAGCGAGGCTGCAGAGACGCAGGAATCGGTAAACGTCCTTAATCTCATTCCCTCTCCGGTCATAAATGTACAGGCGCCGAAGGTCAAGGGCCTCAGTTCCAAAGTGAATCTGATCCCGCAGGTAGTCAATGCGATGGCGCTGATAAAAGCGGTAGCAGAAGGGAATGTACCTCCATCTGTTATAGACTTCAACATGTCTAACATAAAGAAACTGGTCAACGCAGGCATGAAGCTGCCCGGTGTAACGGTTACCGAACAGCGGAATGTATCGGTACGCAGCGCGGGCTAAATAAAGTTGGAGTAGCTTGCATGGCAAGGCTGCATCACATGGAATTGGAAGAACGGAGATAGCCTATGTTTGGAAATAGGGGGCTTACGTCTATCCTATCGGGAAAATGTAACGGCAGGAGTATCCATGATCATCTGATGAATGGCAGAATCACCATAAGGGGTACTGATGAAAATAACGAACCATTCCAGAGAATTGTAATGATCAAAAACGGAGAGGTCTGGGACAATAAATTGCAACATGACGGTAAAAGTGTTCATCATATCGTTTATGGTGCATTTGAGTCTAAGCGAGGGGAAAAGGGGCGAGAAATTGTCCATTTCAAAAAAGGCAGTGGAACCGGCAGACACGGAAAAGCCCGAAGGCATGAGAAAATATTCGGGATGAAGGGAGTATGCCATAGCTGGTATAAAAACGGACGCTTAGTACGACAGAAATTCATTTACGACAACAAAAAGACTGCCTATGATTACAACGCCTTTCGTAAAACCTGCACAATAAGGGACAATGCCGGCAAAATCCTCTATGAAATAACAGGCGTTCTCAATGGAAGAATGAACGCTTATTTCGGTGGTCATTCAGTATTCCATAAGAGTATGACCGATTGGTTTTGTGACGCTCATCCCTTTGTGGTCAAGAAAAACGGAGTCATCATTTATGCAGGGCAGATTAAAAATCAGCAGCGAGTCGGCAAGTGGGTCGAAAATGGGAAAATCTTTTTCTATGAACGCGGCGTAGCCATACCTAAAAAATTGTATGAAACGCCCCCTGATAAGCTCGATCCCCTTAAAATTCTACAACTCTCCAATGCTCAACTCCGTATGGCTCTTATGGCGAAAATTAGTCCAGAAAAAATTGTCGAAATAGGAACAGTAATACACAAGGATCGGGAAATGCGCCTTTATGATATCCCGAAATATGAGGTGCGTATCCTGCGGGTGCAATGCCCGACAACAAAAAGCTACTATTTTCTAAAAGTGCCAAAGGATTCTCAAAAGTGCGAACAAGCCCGACAGTGGACATTTCATGTAGGCACAGATTTTGAGAAACCGATCAAGTTCGCGGTAGAAACATAGGAGAGATAAAATGATCATATACGAAAAGGCATACAGGCAGGGGGAAATCCTGTTTTTTAAAGTCAAGAAACTGCCTCCGAGTTTCACCTATAACGCCAAACCCGTCCCAAGCGGCGTGATCCGTGAAGGTGAAAAGGAAGGACATGAGCATAAGGTTGAGGGTGGAAGCGCTCAACTTTCCCTGTTCGGTGAGGGAGATGCCGGAACGCTGAAAGTGGAGGAAGCTGCAACCATTAC
>CAITLA010000124.1 GCA_903893135.1 uncultured Syntrophaceae bacterium
CGATAGCAAACGCATTCTTCATAATATTTATCTTGAGCATTATAAAGATGTGACTACTGCGGATGGCATGCCCCTCTCAATTGAAGTGGCCGGTCCCCGGGAGAAGATTTTTTTTGACCCTGCCCAAACAAAGGCAGCGATTGTTACATGTGGCGGTCTATGCCCCGGCATCAACGACGTCATCAGGGCAATTTTCATGGAATTGTTTCACCGTTACGGAGTGAAAAACGTCGTAGGCATCAAATACGGCTTTCAGGGTTTAATACCGAAATACGGCCATCAGGTATTGGAACTGACGCCGGACATTGTGAAAGATATCCATACTTCGGGAGGAAGCATACTGTCTTCATCGCGCGGAATGCAGGATTCTGCTGAGATGGTAAATACATTAAAGCGCATGAACGTCGATATGCTCTTCTGCATAGGGGGGGATGGCACAATGAGAGGCGCCCGAGCCATTACAGAAGAGATAGGGAAAAGAAAGCTTAACATCAGCGTAATAGGCATACCGAAGACTATCGACAACGACCTTAACCTTATTCAGAAAACATTCGGATTTGATACAGCCATCTCCGAGGCAGTCAAGGCCATCCAGTGTGCCCATGCAGAGGCGAATGGCGCACCCATGGGGATCGGCCTGGTCAAGATTATGGGGCGCCAGTCCGGTCATATAGCTTGTGGTGCAGCTCTGGCTCAAGGAGATGTCAACTTTGTGCTCATTCCCGAGGTTCATTTCGATATGGAGGGAGAAAACGGTTTTCTTAAGACTCTTGAGAATCGTCTCAAGAGAAGCGGACATTGCTTGATCCTCGCCGCAGAAGGAGCTGGACAGGAACTCATACATCAGGACAACGAGACTATTGAGAAAGACGCTTCGGGAAATATAAAGCTGCTTGACATCGGCACGTTTCTCAAAACAGAGATAGAAAAGCACTTGAAGAAAACGGGTTTGGAGATTAATCTGAAGTATATAGACCCCAGTTACATGATTCGCAGCGTACCGGCCAATGCCAGCGACAGCATTTATTGCGGCGCCCTCGGTCAATATGCTGTGCATGGGGGTATGGCGGGAAAAACGAGTATGCTCGTAGGTCTCATAAAGGACGAATATGTGCACCTTCCCTTTCAGATAGTTACCTCGGGATCAAAGGTAAATCCGGAGGGCAATATATGGATGCGAGTTCTCGAGACAACAGGACAACCGCCATCCATGAAGGCGTAAGGCGCAAGAGCAAGAATTTACTTTTTGCAGATAGAAAAGAACAGGATTTAACGAGCGTTGATCTGGGATGGGAAAAATTATCAGATTCTCCCAGTTTCCTGCCGTTTATGTCGTGTGCTCCCATTGACAAAAGCTGTGACCTTTTCATAACTCCTCTATTCGTCATTCCGGGCTTGACCCGGAATCTAGGAGATACTTGATAATCGGATTCCCGCTTTCGCGGGAATGACAAAATGGTTAGTTTTATGCAGTTTTGCAAAGGTCTCAAGCTGAGTATATGCACTTGTTGGCAGTTCTTACTTTCCATTCCGCTGCAAGGTTCGGTATAATGACAGTTCTCGTATGATCGTACTGTCTTGCAAAAATCTCGTATATTCACCTGCCCATTCGGATTAAGCGGATTTTTTTGTCCCGTCCCTGAATAGATACACGCAAAAAACCCCTTGCAAATCAAGCCGCGATGTTTTAGTAATCACCCACATTTTTATATAGGAGATCAGATATGTCGAGAATTTGTGAGGTATGTGGAAAAAAGCCCGTTGTCGGTAACAACGTAAGCCATGCCAATAATAAGACAAAAAGAACATGGTATCCTAACCTTCAAAAGCTGCGCTGTGTAGACAAGAAAACGGGTGCAATAAAGCGCACAAAAGTTTGTACGAGATGTATTCGTTCTGGTTTCGTAAAGAAGGCTCTGTAGCGGATGTATTAAACTTGATCGCTCTCGTGGCTTGGAAGCTTAGGTGTAAAAAATCTGTTTAATCGCTGACGGGAGCCTTTCGTTAACGTGTTTCTCAACCTCTTTTTGACTTTAGCCAATAATCACCTTTTTATCTGGAATATACTCCGCCTTGCAAACCGCACGCTTCTCTGCCCTTCCTAGATGCCGAACTCTATAGATTCAGTAACTGCATGCAATTGATCCGGCACAGTCATCTTATCAGCAATTATTCTTTCCTTGACTTAGACACCTATATTGATATGATCAAAAAAATTCTTTTCAGCTATGTAATCGAAGGGGACCTGCGACTGCAATCGCTATGAAGGCAATAACTTTACCTACTACGCAGTGGCGGCTGTCAGAAGGCGATAGGGACATACAGGATATGCTTGCGAGGGAGCTGCCGATTCACCGCATCGTCTCTCGTATATTAACGAGCCGCCATATACTGACGCCCGACGACGCCAACAGATACCTCTATCCTTCCTTGAATAATCTGCACAACCCTCTCTTAATGAAGGACATGCAAAAGGGCGTTCAGCGGTTAATCAGGGCGATCAATGATCGTGAAAAAGTGGTTGTTTA
>CAITLA010000125.1 GCA_903893135.1 uncultured Syntrophaceae bacterium
ACTAGGTTCATTCATCATGGGTCCTCTGGCTACGTGGATCATTCAGAACCCGGCTATGGGCTGGCGCTATGTGTTCTGGTACTGCGGTGTTGCCATGTGTCTTATGGCTGTTACCGCCGGTGCATTCCTGAAGGTCCCCCCGGCGGGATATAAGCCGCCCGGTTGGTCGCCTCCCGCTCCTGCTGCGGGTGCGGCTGCGCCAAAGGTTACCCGTGACTTCACCCACGAAGAAACCACAAAGGACGCCAAGTTCTGGCTTCTGTATCTGGCCTATTTCTGTGGTGCCTTTGCCGGTCTGATGGTCATCGGTCACCTTGCCGGTTTTGGAAGAGATCAGGGTCTGACGGCCATGGCGGCTGCCGGCGCGGTGAGTTCTCTCGCCTTTTCCAATGCGGCGACGAGGATCCTTTCGGGCTGGTTTGTGGATATAGTCGGTGTCAGAGTTTATTTTGCCGTAACGTTTGCCTTACAGACAGCAGCGATGGTCGCGATTTTTCAGCTCGGCGGCAGCGTCTACGGGTTGGCGGCTATTGCGATTCTCATCGGGTGGAACTACGGCGCCATGTTTACGCTGTTCCCCGCCACCTGTCTCCAGTTCTATGGGCCCACGGCACAGGGAAGCAACTACGGCCTTCTGTTTACGGCGTGGGGTCTTGCCGGATTTGCCGGTCCCTGGATCGGCGGCTATCTGAAGGATATGACGGGATCGTACTATATGCCGTTCCTTTGTGCAGCGGTTCTGTGCGCCCTTGGAACTGTAATTCTTTTCACGACGAAACCGCCTGAGAAGAAATCTGCATAGCCGTATCTAGGTTACGATTTCAGAACCATTAACATTCGAGGCGCCCTGGTTTTATCCGGGGCGCCTTTTTACATCCCTGCGGGCAAGCGAAAACTTCCATTTCTGGCATTCCACTCCCCGCCTATGCGGGGGCAGGCTTCGCGGTTAAACCATGGCAATTTGCAATAAATGACATCTTGAAGGGAATAGTATGGATTTAGGGATACTGGGTCAGATTCACTTTACCTGGGATTTTCTGATCGGCTTTCTCAGTATTATTATCGTAAATCTAGTTCTTTCGGGCGACAATGCCTTCGTCATCGCCATGGCCGTAAGGTCACTGCCCGGAAAGCAGCGGATGAACGGAATTGTATTTGGAGTGGGAGCTGCCGTAGTTCTCCGCGTGGTTCTGACCTTTTTTGCCGCCACGCTCCTGCAGATTCAATATGTCAAGCTTATCGGTGGCGCCGTCATCATCTGGATTGCCATAAAACTTCTTGTCGAAGGGGTTCCGGAAGATAAACTTCAGAAAGAGGCAAAAACTTTGTGGCATGCTGTCTGGATTATCATCGTCGCCGATATAACTATGTCGATTGATAATGTTCTGGCTGTTGCTGCCGCCTCGAAAGGGAATTTCTTTCTCCTTATTTTCGGTCTCGGACTCAGCATCCCTATTGTAGTTTTCGCCAGTACCCTACTTGTCGTACTCATGGATAGATATCCAATAATTATCTATGTAGGCGCAGCGGTTCTTGGGCAGGTGGGAGGTGAGATGATGGTGACCGATCCCCTTGTTATTGAAATACTGAATCCTACGAACATTTCGAAGTACTGTGTGGAGGCGTTTTTCACCATAGGGGTTGTCGTTGCCGGAAAACTGTGGGTTAAACAGAAATTAGCCCGGCAGATGAAGATTATGGACGAAGCATCGCAAACTCAGAGTATAGATGTCAAAAAAAAGCGTTAATGGAATTCAAAATCGGGTAAACCAAACAAACTCTCAGCTTTCTCTACCATGCTTGCTCTAAGTCAGACTTCCTGACCAGAAGCAAATGCCACGTAAATCCACCGCGCTTTCTCTCATATCACAAAAGCGGACAATTCTATTTGTTGACAACAGAAAGTTTGTAAGATGTGTTAGAAGCAAATAAACTGTCCACATTTTTCTTGACTAATTCATCAAATTATCTGATCATTTTATATAAGATATGGGGAAGTCTTCGGAGGCATTTACCTTTGAATTAACCCTCAAAAATGGAATTACATCAAACAGGAGGTGCAATATGATAAGAGTAATGATTGAAAGAAAATGCCAGTCAGGCAAAGATAAGCAACTCAGGGATCTATTGCTGGAATTGAGATCAGCTGGAATGCGGCAACCCGGGTACATCAGCGGTGAGACACTTCGTGAAGCGGATAATCCTTCCGTATTCATGGTCATCAGTACGTGGATCACCCGTGATGCCTGGAAAGTATGGCAGACGTCCAAACAGCGTCTGTTAATAGAGGATATGATGAATTCCCTGCTCACTGATGCGAGGAAGGTGCGTGTTTTCACCGAGGATTATGAGGACTGATTAGTCTTCATCTCTTAGGCATTTGATGACATCGTAAAAAGTTGCCAGTTTTGTCAAAGGGACTTTTTACGATGTTGCCTTTCGAGCCCTACCCTTAAAGATAAATCTGTAACTTTCTGTCAGAAAATGGTTGACAGAAACTGTTTTCAATGATAGGAAGGCACGCGAAAAACCTATTTGCCCACCAATATTGAAACCCTTGAATAATGGCAGAAAGTGCCAAAATGACGGCAATTTATAAACACTTTATTATTAACATCTCGCGGATGGGTTCTTATTTTAGGGTTTCCTATTGATATCATCTTCAGGAGGTAGACTATGTTTAACGAGAAGGATTTGGAAAAGATCAAAGCCGGGAAAAAGAAGTGGACGGAAGGGACCCTGGCGAAGACCTTGAGCAAAGCCCCGGAAAAGAAGGCTAAAACCACCTGGTCCGGGACCCCTGTCGAGTGTCTCTATACCCCAGCGGAAGTAGCCGGTTTGGATTATGAGAACAAACTCGGCTATCCCGGGGAATATCCGTATACCCGCGGCGTTCAGCCCAACATGTTTCGGGGCAGGTTCTGGACCATGCGTCAGTACGCCGGATTCGGCAGCGCCAAGGAGACGAATGCCCGCTACCGTTACCTTTTGGGTCAGGGGCAGACGGGATTGAGCGTGGCCTTTCATCTTCCCACCCAGGCGGGCTATGACAGCGATCACCCCCTGTCCATGGGCGAAGTAGGAAAGGTCGGCGCCGCCATCGACCATATCGGCGATATTCGCATTCTGTTTGACCAGATTCCCCTGGACAAGGTCACGACGTCCATGACCGTCAATGCCGCCGCCACCGTGCTGCTTGCCATGTATATGTCCGTTGCCGAAGAACAGGGTGTGAAATATGATCAACTGGGTGGAACCATCCAGAACGACGTCCTCAAGGAAATCATCTGCCGTGGTCAGTATATCTATCCCCCCAAACCGACCATGCGTCTCACCGTCGATCTGATCGAGTTCTGTCAGAAATATGTTCCCCGGTGGAACAGCATCAGCATCAGCGGCTACCACATCCGCGAATCAGGCTCCACTGCCGCCCAGGAGATGGCCTTCACCATCGCTGATGGAATCGCCTATGCTGAAGCCTGCGCGGCAAGAGGTATAGCGGTGGACGATTTTGCACCGCGTCTCTCCTTCTTCTTCAACGCCTTCACCGACGTGCTGGAAGAAGTCGCCAAATTCCGCGCCGCAAGACGCGTCTGGGCCAAGATCATGAAGGATAGATTCAAGGCCAAAGATCCCCGGTCCATGATGCTTCGTTACCATGTGCAGACCGGTGGTGTTACCCTGACGGCACAGCAGCCGTTGAACAACATCGTCAGGGTTGCCTTGCAGACATTCGCCACCGCATTAGGCGGGCACCAGTCCCTCCATACGAACTCGTATGATGAGGCCCTGTGTCTCCCCACTCAGGGCGCAGTAACCGTCGCCCTGCGAACGCAGCAGATTATTGCCGAGGAAAGCGGCGCCTGCGTGACCGTCGATCCTCTGGCCGGTTCTTACTATGTAGAGTACCTGACCGACAAGATCGAAGCGGAAATCGAAGATTACATCAAGAAGATTGACGCCATGGGTGGAACCCTGACGGCAATCGAGCAGGGATACATTCAGAAGGAAATTCAGAACAGCGCTTACCTGTTCCAGAAATCCATTGATTCCGGTGAGCGGGCATATGTAGGTGTCAACAAGTATACCATGGAGGAGCCCCCTGTAACTGACCTCCTCAGAGTGGACATGAAGGTAGGCGAAGAAAAAGCCGTGGAACTGAAGCAATGGCGAGCCAAGCGTGATAATGCCGCCTGGAAGAAGGCCCTGGATAAGCTGCGTGAGGTTTCGAAGACAGATACGAACGTGATGCCCACCGTTATCGAGGCAGTAAAGGCCGGGGCTACCGTAGGCGAAGTCTGTGACGTGTGGCGCGAAGTATTCGGGCAGTATCGACCCAAGGAATTTATTTCATGATGCGTGGAGGTGACTTACAATGGCAGAAAAGAAGATAAAGATTATCGTTGCAAAACCCGGGTTGGATGGCCATGATCGTGGGGCCAAGCTCCTGTCCCGTATCTTTGCTGAGGCCGGTATGGAAGTCGTCTACACCGGATTAAGGCAGACACCGGAAATGATTGTCGAGACCGCGCTACAGGAGGATGCTGATGTTGTCGGTCTGAGCAGTCTTTCGGGAGTCCATAACTATTTCTTTCCAAAGGTGGTCGCGCTGCTGAAGGCAAAGAAACTTGGCAATGTTTTAGTTGTCGGGGGCGGCATCATTCCCTTAGAGGATATCCCAACTCTGAAGAAGGCAGGAATAGCTGAAATCTTCGGACCGGGAACCTCAACGGATACGATTGTCGGTTTCATCAAGGCAAACGTCAAGTCAAAGTAATAACTAATTACAGTAAGCAAAACCGTTTGCTTCTGAACAGCATTGTAAAGTACAGGGGAGGCTTCATATTGTCTCCCCTGTGCTATTAAAATACAATTAGACTACCGGTTGAGATGTTCTTGTGGTTTACAGATGCATCAATCTGCATGAGCGAACAGATAGAATATGGATATTGATTATGTAGCAGAAATCCTCCAGGGGTCACCGCTGGCAATGGCCCGCGTGATCACCTGGCTCGAAAACGAAGATGAGCGGGCGCGTTCCTGTATGGAGGAAATTTATCCTCACACCGGGAATGCCTACGTACTGGGAATCACCGGTTCTCCCGGTACGGGGAAGAGCACCCTTACTGACGGGGTTACCGGGCATCTGCGCAATAAAAACCTTACAGTGGGGATTGTGGCAGTCGATCCTTCAAGTCCTTTCACGGGAGGAGCCCTGCTTGGAGACCGGATCCGGATGACCCGCCATAGTGCGGATCGGGGGGTTTTCATGCGCAGTATGGCAACCCGGGGCTATCTGGGAGGGCTGGCCCAGTTTACCCGTGGTGCCGTCAAAGTACTGGATGCAGGGGGGAAGGATTTTGTCATAATTGAGACAGTGGGCGTAGGGCAGGACGAGGTAGATGTCATGCGTGTGGCAGATACTACGTGCGTCGTCCTGGTCCCCGGTCTGGGCGACGTAATCCAGAGCATGAAGGCCGGGATCATGGAAATTGCAGACATCTATGTGATCAACAAATACGACCGGCCTGGAGCTGATCAGCTCTTTTCCGAGGTGCAATACCGTGTTGCTCAGGATGCAAGTATAAAGGACCGATCATGGGTGCCGCCGGTGATCCCGACTGTAGCTGTAGAGGGGAAAGGCGAGGAGGAACTTCTGGAAGCTATTACGGCGCATCGCGTGTATCTGGAACAGAGCGGCAAACTTCTGGAAAAACGCCGCGACCGGATACGTGAGGAAACCCTTCAGATGATTCACCATGAACTCTTTCGCATCATCCGTGAGCGCCTCGCTGAAAACAGCAGGATAGGACAAATGGTGGAAGAGATCATGGACCACAAGCTGAATCCATACAACGTTGTCGAAAAAGTTGTCGACGAGTGGCTCCCCTCATCAAGATTGAAATAGATACTCAAGGGCTTATCATGGGCTCGTCGCCGGCATAACCGGTACAGACACACCTGCACGTCCGGATCCATGTCTTCTTCAGTAATAAAGCCGAAATAAAAATAAAGCTCCTCCTTACATATCAGATTTTTCTATGATGACTTCATAAAAAGTTCCCTGGCTGAGAAAGGGCTTCTTAATGAGTTGCCATGATTATTTGACTTTCATCTCTTAACCTGCCTTTCTGCTAACCTTAATTGAGGATTAATCATGAAACGAAAAAAAACCACAGGCAAGCGGGCAAATGTCATCGATTTCAAGGGATTAATGGACGAGAAAAAGATGAATGATATGTGCGGCATGGATTATGAAGAATTCAAATCCGCCGTCGCCCGATTAATTTTGAGCATGGTCGAGGCCATGGGAAAAAATAATCAAAAAATAGATAAGTCCTTTGAGGGAATAATAGAACATCTGAAAATCGTAAGTAAAGAACTGAATTTTCTCAAACAGGTGCTCTATATGGAACGCATATTAAATGGCGAGCACAGGGACGGTCGCATGACCATAGAGCATAAGAAGTATTTGGCCCAATCCTTCGGCATTGATTTCAATCAGTTTGTGAAGCATGTGACGGACGCGGGCAAGAGTTCTAAAGGTAAGAAAACGACATAACTAGTGAGGACACGCGGAGATTGCTTTTTCCCCTGTGTTGTCGTGATCTTAGAAGAAGATCATAAAAATATTGACAAAGCGATAGGGGCTGTGTTAACTCGCACAAGGTTTTTCCCTGGAATTATTATCTGGTACTTCATTATCCAAGCAATAACATATCTAAAGAAGGAGACAAGAAGTGATGTTTACGAAAAAGAAGTTTTTCCAAGCAAGTATTTTAGCCGTCTTTTCCATTTTTTTTGCGAGCCCTCTTTTTGCAAGCGAAGCGGATCTGGTCATTCCTGTATTAAGCGCGGCCCAGAACCATCTCTTGATGATCGGATTTCTGATTTGTTTCGCCGGTATGGGTTTCGGTCTTTACGAATATTTCAACGTCAAGAAACTTCCGGCCCACAAATCTATGCTGGATATTTCGGAAATCATTTTCCAGACCTGCAAGACCTATCTTGTTCAGCAAGGGAAACTGCTGATCGTTCTTGAAGTATTCATCGGCGCCTGTATCGTCTACT
Source organism: uncultured Syntrophaceae bacterium (assembly GCA_903893135.1). GTDB lineage: Bacteria > Desulfobacterota > Syntrophia > Syntrophales > UBA2185 > Fen-1135. Next base: position 7,072 of record CAITLA010000125.1, read on the forward strand.
ATTTCGGCGTCCTTCAGCATATGACCACGAGCGACGTGCTTATTATTCTGGCCTGGTCCGTCGTGGGTATATTGGGTTCATACGGAGTCGCCTGGTTCGGTATCCGGATGAATACTCTGGCCAACAGTCGGATGGCTTTCGCTTCCCTGGAAGGTAAGCCGATCAAGCTGCTCAATATTCCTCTCTCCTCAGGTATGAGCATCGGTGTCCTGCTGGTGTGCGTGGAGCTCATTATGATGCTCGTGATACTGGTCTTTATGCCCCGCGATGTGGCCGGCGCATCCTTTATCGGATTCGCGATTGGAGAGTCGCTTGGCGCGAGCGCGCTCCGTATCTGCGGCGGTATCTTTACGAAGATCGCCGACATCGGCTCGGACCTCATGAAAATCGTCTTCACCATCAAAGAAGACGACCCGAGAAACCCGGGCGTCATCGCCGACTGTACCGGCGACAATGCGGGTGACAGCGTCGGACCGACCGCCGACGGTTTCGAAACCTACGGCGTTACCGGAGTCGCCCTGATCAGTTTCATCGTTCTCGCCGTATTTCCCCTTTATCAGGCAGAACTGCTTGTCTGGATCTTCGTTATGCGTGTTCTGATGATCATCACCTCCATCGGCTCCTACTTTATCAACAAGGCCGTCTCAACTGCGGTCATGGGTGATAAGGAAAAGGTTAACTTCGAGGCCTCTCTGACATCGCTCGTCTGGATTACATCGATTATATCGATCATTGTGACCTTCCTCGTCAGTAAATGGCAGCTCGGTCATCTCCCGAATAACCTGTGGTTCACACTTTCTGTTATCATCAGCTGCGGGACCCTTGCGGCGGCGCTGATCCCGGAACTTGTGAAAGTTTTCACGAGCTCGAAATCCGCTCACTGTCTCGAAGTGGTTACGGCAGCGCGGGAAGGCGGACCCTCTCTCGATATCCTTTCCGGCTTTGTCGCCGGTAACTTCAGCGCCTTCTGGATCGGCATTTCCATAGCCGCACTGATGTTCGCCGCTTATTATACCAGCACATTCGGACTTTCAAACTTTATGGAATATTCGTCGGTCTTCGCGTTCGGTCTTGTGGCTTTCGGTTTTCTCGGAATGGGTCCTGTTACGATAGCGGTCGACAGCTATGGTCCGGTTACGGATAATGCCCAGTCCATTTATGAGCTGTCCCTGATCGAGACCATCCCGAACGTTGAAAAGGAGATTGAAAAAGAGTTCGGATTCAAACCCCGTATGGATGTGGCCAAGCACTACCTGGAAGAGAATGACAGTTGCGGAAACACCTTCAAGGCGACCGCCAAACCGGTTCTGATCGGCACGGCCGTCGTGGGAGCCACGACCATGATTTTCTCCCTGATCCTTCTGCTCCGAAAGGCTCTTGGAATCCAGCCGGAAATGATCTTGAACCTGCTGAATCCTTACACACTGCTCGGATTCCTCTGCGGCGGAGCCGTTGTTTACTGGTTTACCGGCGCGTCCACACAGGCCGTCACAACCGGCGCATACAGAGCCGTCCAGTATATCAAGAAGAACATCAATCTTGACGACGAAGCGAGCCTGAGCGCCTCCACCGAGAACTCAAAGGAAGTCGTCAAGATCTGCACCCAGTATGCGCAGAAGGGTATGTTCAACATATTCCTCGCGATCTTCTCTTTCACGCTGGCCTTCGCGTTCTTCTCCGCTCCGGTTTCCGGACCCGAGTCCGCGTCCTTTTTTATCAGCTACCTGATATCGATTGCCGTATTCGGCCTCTTCCAGGCGATTTTTATGGCGAATGCCGGCGGATGCTGGGACAACGCCAAGAAGGTCGTTGAAGTCGATCTGAAAGAAAAGGGAACGCCTTTGCATCAGGCAGCGGTTATTGGTGATACCGTCGGCGATCCCTTCAAGGATACCTCTTCGGTTGCTTTAAACCCGATCATCAAATTCACCACACTGTTCGGGATTCTGGCAATGGAAATGGCCATCGCCCCGGGAATGCGAGATACCGCCGGAATTATAGGCATCGTATTCTTCCTCGTTGCGCTGGTCTTTGTCTGGAGATCCTTCTATGCGATGAGAATTCCGATCGATAAATAAAGGACATTGCCACTGCTGAAAAGAAAAAGGTTGAATCATAATATTTAATTTTATCTTTTGAAAGGTGGCCGTGCTGGCCCCCTTTCTCATTTTGACTTGCTGTTTATCTTTCCTTGGCGGCAAGGAAAAAGGGCGAAGAAAGAAATTCTTATCGATTCGTTTGTCTGGTGAAGGTCAGTAAGATACCGGAGAGGAGGATGTAGGCCAGGGCGATCGTGTAATGTGCGTGGGATGCAATTGTCCAGGGAAGGTAAACCGCGCCTGCGGGGGACACAGAATGGATGATGCCGAAGAGGGTAAAGAGGGCGCAGGCAAAGGTACAAAGGGCGGCAAGCCGCGGCTTGCGGTCGATCAGAAAGGCCAGCATGCTTCCCCAGAGGAGCGCTGTGAGTATGAAGCCGTTGCTGAGCACCGTGAGGCTTTGATGCATGACCTGCAGGCGCATGGGGAGCATGTCGGGTGTGATGGCCATGGCGCCCAGAAACTGGCCGAGAATAATGATCACGAGGTTGGCAATGACGGGCATGAAACTCAAGCTGACAGCCGGGGAATGAGCCTCGGGCGCCTCTTTGTAGGCTTGATGGACGATCTCGAAACCTATGAAGATGAAGATAGGGGCCAGTACGGCACGGGGGATGATGCCCACGATCAAAGATAAGAGACCGATTACGGAACCGATACCGATAGAGACAGCGGTCAAAAGCGTATACCAGTAGGTGGCGCCCATCTTCTTGTATGCCGGATGTCCGATATATGGCGTGGTCTGAGCCACACCGCCAAAGAAGGACGCGATCAAAGAGGTGAACGCCTCGGTAAGCAGGATATCGCGCATGCGGTAGTCATCGCCGGCGAGTCGGGCGCTCTCCGTATTATTGATGCCGCCGATGATTGTCATAATCCCGAAGGGTATAGCGATGGGAAGATACTGTATGCTCTGCGGCAGAGTCTTGAAGAAATCGACGGAAAAAACAGGGAGACACAGGGACATCTCAAAAGATGGTTCCTTGAACTCCGGAATATGTCCGGTGTATCCCAGGATGAAATGGATGGCAGTGCCCAACAGCACGGCGATCAATACACCGGGGATGGGGCCGGGAAGCTTCATCCCGCCTAAGAGGACGGCAAATATAATTCCCAGAGCCACTATGCCGACAACGACCTCATTGAAGATTTCGATGAGAGGCAGAAAACCGAGAAGTAAAAGCCCAACCCCGGCGATGGACCCCAGGAGTCCGGCCGTCGGTATGACGCGCTGCACCCAGGCGCCGCAAAAAGAGGTTATGACCTTGACGACGCCAATCATGAAAAGGGTAGCCATGCCGATCTGCCAGGTGAGTACTGCGTCACGTGTGACGATATAGGCAGGGCCGAGAACGGCATAAGCCAGGCCAATGGAAGAAGGAGTATCGAGACCGAGCGGCATGGCAGTAACATCTTTGCGGCCCGTTTTCTTTTGCAGCCGAAGGGCGAGATAAGTATAGACGATGTCGCCGAAGAAGACCCCTACAGCGGTGCCGGGGATCATGCGCGTCATGATGATATCTGCGGGATAGTTGAACGTGAAAATGAGGATAGAACTCATGAAGATAAGGACACCGAGGTTGTCGAGAAAAAGAGCGAGAAAGGCGGTCGTCTCTCCCCAAAACCTGTTCTGATGGAATGCGCTCCCTGCCTTCACTCTGACATTTCACCCCGCATCAAAGTCGGTCTCTATACCGCAGTAAGACCATTTATCATATGATCCCTTTCTCGCCTCAGCTCTTCGGGAGTCTCTGAAACATTTTAGTGAATCGCATCATCTCAGAAAGATCGGACATCCGGATCTTTCCCGTCATGAAGGCCCATTCCGGTTTCATCCTGCCCAATTCGATATCATGGTAGGTTTTGTCCGCAACACTCACAGAACACTTTGCCTCACCCATAAACCCTGAGTGAACGCTGCAGTTGCCTTTCGTGATGTTTACAGTGAACTGCCCCCCTTCGGGTCCGGAGATGTCAAAATGAAATACCGTTTCCCAGTCGCCGGCATTTTCGGGGATAAATCGTTCGGGGAGGGTTTGAAGGATTTCAGCCGCCGTTTTTGGTACGGGGATGACTTCTTTTATTGCTGCACCGGGCGCGGCTTCATTCGTAATTGTTTCCTTCTGCTTTTCTGTTCTTTCGGCAACGGGCTGGTAACCCACTTGATCGATCATGATGCGGGCTATGATCTCCCGCATGATCTCAGAGGTGCCGCCGACGATGGTTCCCACCCTCGCGTCGCGATACATCCTGGATATCAGGTATTCATCCATATAGCCATAGCCGCCGTAGAACTGGAGACACACATCGGCAGTTTTTTTTGCAAGCTCGCTCGTCAGCAGTTTGGCCATGGAGGAGAAATGGACGGCAGTCTCGCCCTGACTGTGGAGCCAGGCCGTGTAATACGTGAGCTGCCGGGCCGCTTCCAGCTCCGTCTGCAAATCCGCCAGCGTATGCCTGATAACCTGGAACTTCGCCAGAGGCCGGTTGAAGGCCTGTCTCTCTTTTATATATGTGAGGGTAGATTCCAGCCCGAGAAAGGCGCCGCTGATGGAGCCGATGGCGCTGACCAGGCGCTCTAACTGGAAACATTCCATGATGTAATAGAATGCCCTGTTTTCTTCGCCGATCCGGTTTGTGACGGGTACGCGGACATCTTCGAAGGTGAGCTCTCCCGTATCGGAACAATGCCAGCCCATCTTGTGGAGTTGCCGTGCGGAAAATCCCGGTGTGTCGCGATCCACGAGTATCAGGCTGATTCCGCCGGCCCCGGCTTCAGCATCCGTCTTGGTTGCCACCAATACGAAATCCCCGAAGACACCGTTGGTGATAAAAGTCTTTGACCCGTTGATGATGTAATGGTCACCGTGTCTCACGGCCCTGGTCCTGATGGCCGCCACATCGGAGCCCGTGTTCGGTTCCGTGATGGCCAGGGC
>CAITLA010000126.1 GCA_903893135.1 uncultured Syntrophaceae bacterium
CGGGGCATTGCCCTCGTTGCCCAGGAGATGATTAAGGACGCTCAACGCATAAAGGTCCAGAGCGGATGAAGTCGGAATGCCCACTTCCCTGTATCCATACCTGCCGCCGTCAACGACAAGTGCCATGATCCCAGGATGAATGATCTCGATCATGCGCCTATGAATCTCACTTTGTCACCAATCTGGAAGATGCTGTAAGGCTCCCTATTGTAATCGAAGAGCTTCTTGTCCGTTCTTCCTATTATTCTCCACCCCGCCGGCGACTCAAAGGAATATATCCCTGTCTGAAGCTGAGCAAGGCCAACGGAGCCCTCGGGAACTCTTAAGCGCGGGGTCTCAAGCCTCGGAACATACAGCCTCTTGTCGAGGATTCCCAAATAGGGAAACCCGGGCAGGAATCCCACTGCAAAGACTTTGTATGTGACGGAGGTATGGATCTCTATGATCTCGTCTTCAGACAATCCCGTGTAGGACGCCACAAAATCAATGTCGAAGCCGCTTTCCCCGCCGTATTCGACGGGAACATCGTGGGTTTTCGGTTCCGGAACATCGATATGGGCTATCAATAATTCCTTATCCCGTAAGGATTCCGTCAGCGCTTCGTATGAAGTTTTCTTTCTGTCAAAGAGAATGAGGCAGGATCTGAAGGAGGGTATGATGTCGGTAATTTCTTCTAATTGGAGGGACTTCAGAAAAAAATAATATCTCCTTACTCTTTCATGGATCTCCAAATCAATTTTTTCTCCAAATAAGATCCGTATCCCCTCTTCGCCATGCCTTGAAACGTTCATACGCTATAAGAGATCTGTCAGTGGCTTAACGTGAATGTTTTCCTGTTCAAAATACGTCTTCAGCCTTCTTGCACCATCAATGCTTTCCAGGTTGTCACCGTGCATACACAAAGTATCAATCTCCATATCCAACCAGCGTCCGCTGACGCTCTTGATTCCCCTCTCCTTGACCATGCGTACCGCTCTCTTTGCGATTAGGTCCGGATCTTTCAATACCGCCTCTTTGTGTTTTCGCGACAGAAGTTCTCCATCATCGCCGTAGTTCCTGTCCGGAAAAGCCTCCAGCGCGATTCTTACGCCCTTCTTTTTCAGGGCCTTCTTCAGCGCCGCTGTCCCAGGCGTGGTCAGTGTCAGAAAAATCATGTCTCCGAAGGCGCTCTTCACCATTTCGATGATCTCCAGAAAAAGGCTTTCCTCTTTGATCAGGTGATTATAGAGGGCGCCATGCATCTTCACGTGCTGCAATGGCATTTGATGAACGGCGAGAAACCCCTGCAGGGCTCCAACCTGGTATACGATGGCGTTTATTAATTCCTTCCGGTCCATGTCCATGAACCGTCTTCCGAAACCCGGCAAGTCAGGATAGCCGGGATGTGCACCTGCTCTGACCCCGTGGTCTCTGCAGAGCCGCACCGTTCTTTCCATGACATTAGGATCCGATGCATGAAATCCGCAGGCGATATTGGAAGAGGTGATGTAACGGATGATCTCTTCGTCTCTGCCGATTTTGTAAGCCCCGAAAGATTCCCCCATGTCGCAGTTAATATCTACAGAAATATCCATATCCTTCTCACACACAAGAAACTTCCCTTACCCCTTATGTCATTCCTGCGAAACATCAAGTGTCTCTTTTTTCTTTTTTCCCGGTTTACGTTTCATAATATCGCCCAATGAACCCAGCGATATCGGAACTTCCCCACCGTATTCATGATAATCATCTTCAGGCCTTTTTTCTATCGTACGCGCTGCATCATCCGGCGCTTCCACCTCCGCTATGGAAAGGGATATCCTCTTCTGATCCCTGTCTATCGCGTCAATCCTCACTTCGATGGCCTGCCCTTCTTTTACTACGTCACTGGGATGAACGATCCTCTTGCCCTTCCCCAGTTTGGAAATGTGGAGAAGACCGTCAACCCCCGGCCCCAGATTGACGAAGGCGCCGAATTTCATCAGACGCACTACGGTTCCTGCATGAAAAGTCCCTTCGGGGTATTTTGCATCTACTTCATTCCATGGATCGGACAATGTCTGTTTCAAAGAAAAACTGATACGATTATTTTGCGAATCTATTTTGGCAATGATTACATCGAATGTTTGACCGACGGACAGGCGCGCGTAAATATCCTCCACCCGATCCCAGCCGATCTCCGAGATCGGAAGGAGACCCTGTAAATCGCCAATATCCAGAAAGGCGCCAAAATCCCGGATGGAAACGACGGTTGCTTTCACGAGCATCCCCTCATGCAGTTCGGCCTTCCGCGCCTCTTCCTGTTTTTTCCTCTGCTCCTCCATAATGGCTCTGGCAGACAGAATGATATTGCGCCCCCGCTCTCCATATTCAATAATTCTGAAAGGCAGGCGTCGGCCAATATAGTCTTTCGCATTCTCGGTACGCCTGAGGTCAATCTGTGAATATGGACAGAAGCCCCTCATATCGCCTGCCAGTTTGATCTCGAAACCCCCTTTGATCTCTTTCTCGACAACACCCTCAATGGGAATCCCGTTTCGCCAGACTTCTTCTATATGGGTTCGAGCTGAATCACCTGCGCTTATCCTGGTCGTAAAAAGTTTCTCGTTATGTTTCGATGAAAGGAAATAGGCTTCAATAGAATCGCCCTCTTTCACAGAAAGATTGCCATTCTCATCTGCCAATTCTTTTCTGTCCAGATAGCCTTCGCTCTTCCCTCCCAGATCGAGGAAAAGCCAGTCCTGGGTGATCTTTACGATGGTAGCTTTAATCTTCTGCCCCGGCTTCAAAAAATCTTTTCGTACCTCGGTTTGTTCGAACAGCTCTGCAAAACTCTTTTCTTCATTTGATTCATTCTTTTTTTCTTCCACCATGTGACTCTATTCCTATTCTTAATTTATGTGATTATGATAAGTGCATTTGTGCGACAGTGTACTTGATTATGTTGCTATTCACAATATAATTTCAAGCGTACTCTGTAGCCATGTCTTGATGAAATGTCAATCATGCATTTTCTGGTGACTATTAGTAGCAGTTTAATAATGTTGACAGGCAAGAACGTCTTCTCCTATACTTCGTGCACAGTGGTATAAATCCCCCGGCCCCCTTTAGTAAAGGGGGTGAGAAGGAAAAACTCATTGGTTCAAGACAGAGGATTGAAACAACAGCACACTGGACTCCCGATCAGAGCCTGTCACCGAGCGCATTTGCCGGGGGCGGGAATGACAAAAGAAATAAAGGAGGGACGGTGAACTGGCCGGACATCATGAAGCAATTTGCCGAACTCGACTTATGGCCATGTTCGGCCCTCGACAAGAAAAAAGATGTCGTGACCGTGTCGCCATGCGGTGATGCTGATCTCGTACCACTCGCGCGGATGTACGACACCTATGAACCAAAGGCAGCCATCCAGGGTCTGCCTCCTGTCGACCAGAAAACACGCATCGAGTGGATTCGCAGTTGCCTCCGCACCGCGATGAACCTCAAGGCTGAACTGGGTGGCGCCGTCGTCGCCCACGGCATGCTCTTCCCCATGCCAGACCCGGATATAGTCGAGTTTTCCCTCTTCGTCCACAACCAGGTCCAGAATCGCGGCATCGGCAGCATCGTCGCCTACCCGCTTTTTGCCGCAGCCAAACGCCTTGGATACAAAAAAGTCTGGGTATTTGAAAGCCGCAACAATGCGCGCGCCCTGCGCATATACTACAAAGTCGGCTTCCGCGAGGCCCGTCGCGAGGGCAATGAGCTGGAACTGGAACTCGACCTCGCGGGTCTCCCTGAAGCACCGGAGTTGTCCGACATAATCACGCCCGTAGCGCCGTCAACGGGATTCATTAAATCACCCGACTACCTCGAAAGCCAACGTGTGCTGCCCGACACGCGTTCTGTCATCATCTACTCGCCCCGGTTCGAGGAATTCGTAATCGAGAAAGACCATCCCTTCATCACCGCCCGCTCCCGTCTCTTCCTTGATATGTGCAAGCGCTACGACCTTCTCCACCTGCCCGGCACTCAGATCATGGAGCCCGCTCCCATTGATGAAAACTCGGTCCTCGCCTTCCACGACGCCCATTACTATCACTACCTCGTCATGGCCTCCATGGGCGTATTCAACCCCCGCCTGCTTTCATACGGCATTGGCACCGGCGACAACCCCATCGCACGCGGCGTACTCGAATACTCCATGCTCGCCGTCGGCGCTTCCGTCATGGGCGCTGATCTGCTGATTTCACAGCCAAACATCGACCTCGTCTTCAGTCCCACAGGCGGCTTCCACCATGGCGGCCCCAATTACGCCTCCGGATTCTGCTACCTTAACGACGTTGTCGTAGCCATCAAGTATCTCCTCCAGCAGGGCCGCCGTGTCCTCTACTTCGATATCGACGCGCACCACGGCGACGGCGTCCAGTTCGCCTTCTACGACGAAAACCGCGTCCTAAAAATCTCCCTCCATGAGTCCGCGCGCACCCTCTTTCCCTGGAACTCCGGATTTGAGAATGAACTTGGTGAAGGCGGAGGCTACGGCTACAATGTGAACGTCCCGCTTGCACCCGGAACAGAGGACGAAATCTATGGCGAAGTATTCCGCCGCATCGTCTCGCCTCTGGCGCGTGCATACAAACCCGACGTCTGCGTTCTCTCAGCCGGCGTTGACGCCGTGTACACCGATCCCATGTCGCATCTTTCGCTCACAAACAATATCTATGCCGAAGTCATTTACGGGATTCGCCGGCTCGTGCCGAAGATGCTCATGCTCGGCGCAGGCGGCTACAACCCCCGGAGCATTGCCCGCGACTGGACACTCGCGTGGGCCGTGCTCCACAATGCCGAACCGGAAGGCGACTACTTCGGCCAGATGGGCGCCCGCGGCGCCGCGGTCATCGAAGGCGCCTCTCTCAGGGATGCACATCCTTTCATTTCTCCCACCAAGATTGCCGAGGCCCGCACCGAAGCCCGCCGCGTCATAGCCTACCTCGAAACACATGTCTTCCCCATCCATGGCATCACCCCGCAGCCGGTATAATGCATTGTCAGCGGGCAGGCGAGCTTCTCTCATAGTATGCATGGAAAATACTTGGTACTGTAGTCCGGAGGGTGTCGTCACGGCTTATAGTACATAAGCTGGCGGGCGTAGGGAGCGACAAGTTCGCTGAGATGGCTCATCTCCTGGTCTTTCATCGGAGCAAATGACCAGGCGCACCTCACATTTTCTTCAAGCTGTGCGATGGTATCGCACCCGATGATCGCCGTCGTCACAGGATGAGAGAGGGCAAAACGGTAGAAGGGCTCTATCGTATCGATTCCGGGAATTTTTGATGCCATTCCCCTGATATAGACCTTCATGGCAATGATCCCCATGTCCTTTTGCAGGGCATACGGCATGAGGTCGTTGATAAAATTTAGATATTGCGGTTCTGCCGGATTGACGGGCATAAGCACTGTATCGAAGTCGGCAAGCTCAATGCAGCGTCTCAGGATCGATGGATTCTCATGGCCCGTGACACCGATGAAACGCGCAATACCATTTTCCTTCGCCTCTACAAATGCTTCCAGTGCGCCTCGCCGCGAGGTGACCTCTTCAATGTCCTCTTCAGTTCGCATATCATGCATCTGCCAGAGGTCGAGATGGTCCGTGTTCATGGTCTTGAGAGTATCGCGGAGATGCGCATGAGCCCCTTTCCAGTCGCGAGCGTGGGACTTGCCCGCAAGGAAAATATCTTTTCTCCGTTTTTTCAACGCCTTCCCATGGTATGATTCGCATCCCGTATAGGCCTTTGCCGAATCGAAGTAATTAATCCCGAGATCGATGGCCAGGTTGATCAGTTCATAAGCCTCTCGTTCGTGGCCGTACGTCCGGAGGATACCCTCGCCACCGAGGCCCAGGATGGTCACATCCACGTTGGTCTTGCCGAGTCTTCGTTTCGGGATCATATTGGTGTCGAGCCGAGTTGATGAAAAAGCTGCTTTACTGCTGAGAGAGTATAGGAAAAAGTCAGTTGTGCGTCAAGAGGAAAGGAATGAACTTAATCTATCCAACGTTTACTCCCCACAATCCCGAATCATAAAATAAGCCCCTTTGCGAAGGGGCGCAGAGGGGCTTTAGCGAGGATTACAGATCGTGAAAATATCTTTTATGTTTTCCGCTTGGGTGAGATGATATCAGACATCCTTTCGCTTCAACCAAGCATCCTGATATAACCTGCCGATACAGGCAAATATGGCCAGGAAAAACAGCCCGAACATAAAGTTGGGCGAAGTACCCAGAAGAGCATCCAGTTTGTAACCCGCATAGAGAAAGAGGAAAGAGGCAATCACAATCACAAACCCCCACGAGCTCAGCATAAAAATCGCTTTGTACATTTTGCGGTCTTGGTGTGTCGAGTGAGTCGCTAACATGGCCTTATCCTCCTTTCCCTTCAGGGTTGATCACCATACCGGCATGAAAACCGGTATGATGGTTTTCTTAGCTTACCAGGGTCTTAATGGCATTGAAAACCGGCGCCGTGAACAGGGCAACGAGAATTGTGTACATCGCGAATACGCCCATCAGCTCAACTGCATAGAACCTCGGATATTTTTGTTTCAGAGAGATGACCATCATCCCGCCAATTATCAAACATCCAAGCTGGAAATACGGGAAATCGCTCACACTGGCTGTTGCATACTCGGCAAAACCAAATGTCGCCGTCATCAGCACCACAAATACCGCCAGGCCTAATGTCTTAACTGTTTTTTTCATGATCTGTTTCCTCCTCTGTTTCTGATTTATTTGCCATTATACAAGCGCAATATGCGTGCCAGCTTTATCAGATTCTGTGTAATTATCTGTAACGTGTCTATAATACGGGTGAATCTCTATCTGCGGAATCACTTGGATGAGGCATCAGAGCCCTGAAAAGAGAAAATTATTTAATGAAACATTCAATGACATTGAATGAAACGAGAAATCGAATGATGGCAATTTATGATTGTCTCCACCTGTCTTCCCATATTCTGAATCGCATGTGACCTCATGGATTGCGCCAAGTAATTTGCTGACGTCTTCCTGAATGTATTAAGTTACAGGATCCCATTTATGGGAAGGAGAAATCCTATGAACCGCGGATAAACCATAAAATTCCCGCGTCGTGTGGCTCCTTGAAATCATATTAGGTATGGATTTTTAAAAGCCTTTATGTAATCATCCCCACGAGCAACTTTTATTATGACAGTCTAACGAACGTGCAATAAAAAAGGAGTTTCTATATGATAAAGAGAAGTCTGGCTTTTGCAACTGTTGTGAGTCTTATTTTTGCAGTGGCGGCATTTGCAGCGCCGAATTATAAGGAAGGGCTCTGGGAGATTACGACCACAATGAATATGCCGGGCATGCCGAAGGAGATGATGCGCCCCATGAAGAACTCAATCTGCATGACCAAACAGAATGCGGTACCGCAGCAGCCGCAGCAAAAGGGTGAGCAGCAGTGCAAGATGACGAACCAGCGCACGGTAGGCAATAAGGTCTCTTGGACCATGACGTGCAAGAACGGTTCAGTCAGCAATGGAGAGATAACTTACAGCAAGACCTCATATGACGGGTCCCAGACTACGACGACGAGTCAAGGCGGCAGGCAGACGACCATAAAGAGTACAATGAGCGGCAAGTACCTCGGTCCCTGCACTAAGTGAGACCTATTAACTGAAATCACCTGTTACGGAGGTCTGCAATTCTATGATCCGTACCCGCTTCACTGAACTATTCGGTATCAAGCACCCTGTCGTGCAGGGAGGGATGCAGAATGTCGGCTGCGCGGAACTCGCTTCCGCTGTCTCTAATGCCGGGGCCCTCGGCATTATTACGGCCCTCACCCAGCCTACTCCTCGTGACCTTGTAAAGGAGATCGAACGCACGCGGCAGATGACGGACAAACCATTCGGCGTCAACCTGACGATCCTGCCTGCCATCAAGCCAATACCCTATGAAGAATATGCCCAGGCCATTGTTGACTCCGGCATAAAGATTGTCGAGACTGCGGGGAATAATCCGGAGAGATTCCTGCCTGCATTCAAGCGAGCCGGCATCAAGGTCATCCATAAGTGCACTTCAGTCCGCCATGGACTCACGGCTGAGAAGATTGGCTGCGACGCTGTGAGTATCGACGGTTTTGAATGCGCCGGTCATCCGGGTGAAGATGATATTCCCGGTCTTGTACTCATTCCTGCCGCGGCAGATAAAATCAAGATACCCATCATAGCGTCAGGCGGTTTCGGCGACGGCCGCGGCTTGGTTGCCGCCCTCGCCCTTGGCGCTCACGGCATCAATATGGGCACCCGATTCCTGGCAACGAAAGAAGCCCCTGTTCATAAAAACATGAAAAGAAAAATCGTTGATTCCGACGAAAGGCAGACGACCTTAATTCTTCGCACATTGAGGCATACCGGGCGTGTCTACCGTAACAGCGTCGCGAACGAAGTTCTTCAGGTGGAAGCCCGCCCAGGCGAGACTGAATTAGCAGACATCTTGTCCCTTGTTTCCGGTGAAAGGAGCAGGAAGGTCCTCACAGACGGAGACATGGAAGCCGGTATCTGGTGGACGGGCATGGTAATGGGGCTGATCCGTGATATACCGACAGTAAAAGAACTCGTTGAGAGAATCGTGAATGAAGCTGAAGAGCTGATTAAGGCGCGGCTCCCGGCGTTGCTGTATTGATTTCATCTTCAGTTACATTCGCATGTCCGGCTGGCATCAAGGGCTCTAACAGAGACTGGTTCGTCATAATTTGGTAGAGCCTTTTTCATTGACATTTTTTTGTCTTCTGCATTATTGTCTCCCACGGCTGCGGCACACACCTATTCGAAAGGAAGAAATCTTGGCATGTACGAAAAGAAACCCTGGCTGAAATTTTACGGCCTTATCCCGGAATCCATCAGTTACCCGCGAGTAACCATGTATGAAGCGGTCATGAAGACAGTGGAACGTTGTCCGGAGGCCACCGCTTATGATTTTTTCGGGTATTCCTCAACTTACAGGCAGTTCAGCCACGACATCGACCGGTGCGCGGATGCACTGGCCTCACTCGGCATGAAGAAGGGAGATCGGATTACCATCTCCATGCCTACGACACCTCAAGGGATCATCTGCTTTTATGCGGCAAACAAGCTTGGCGCCGTAGCGGCCATGATTCATCCTCTCTCCACGGCAAAGGAGATCGATTTCTATCTGAATTCGAGCAGGAGCCGCTTTGCCCTGACCCTGGACGCATTCTACGGCAAATTCAGGGAGGTCAAAGACAGAACACCTCTCGAAACTCTGATTCTGACTCGCATACCAGATTATCTAAAGGGAATAAAAAAAATCGGCTTCAACCTTACGAAGGGACGTAAGATACCGAAGGTTCCTAAAGACCCCTTGGTGAGGTGGTGGGGAGAGCTTATGAAAGGCCCTCACCCGAAGGCCGCAAAGCCCCGGATCGATACGGATGAGATGGCCGTAATCCTCTACAGCGGAGGAACAACGGGCATCCCCAAAGGGATCATGCTTTCCAACATGAACTTCATCAGCGAAGGCATGCAGGTCTCTGTTATCGGAGGCCTCTCGGAGAAGGACACCATCCTCGCCATCCTTCCTATCTTTCATGGCTTCGGCCTCGGCGTTTGCGTGAACGCCTGCTTCATGGGCGGCGCGAGGAGCCTCCTTGTTCCCCAGTTTACGCCGGATACTGTGGCCAAAGTAATCAAAAAGAGGCGTCCCACGTTCGTCATCGGAGTGCCAACTCTTTTTGACGCGCTGGGCAGGAATCCCGGTTTCCAGAAGACCGATCTGAGCTGTCTCAGGGCCACCTTCAGCGGCGCGGACACTCTGCCACGGACAGTTAAGGAACGTTTCGAAGAGGTCGTGAAGAAACAGGGAGGGACATGCCAGCTCCTTGAAGGATATGGCCTTACGGAAGCGGTGACGGCCATCATGGTTACTCCCCTTGACCAATACAGGGAAGGAAGTATCGGCGTCCCTTTCCCGGATATGCTCGCCAAAATCGTGAGAACCGAAACACTGGAGGAAGCCGATGCAGGTGAAGAAGGTGAGATATGCATCCATGGCCCGGCGGTTATGCTCGGGTATCTGGATAACCCGGAAGAAACGGCCGAGACATTAAAGAAGCACCCTGATGGAAGGGTATGGCTTCACACCGGCGATATAGGCACCATGGATGAGGACGGATTCTTTTATTTCAAGGTCAGACAGAAACGGATGATCAAATCATCGGGTATGAACGTCTACCCCGCCCAGGTGGAAGACATCCTGTGCCTGCATCCCGAGGTTGAAGGGGCATGCATCATCGGTGTTCCCGACGAATCTCAGGTGCAGCGCGTAAAGGGCTTCGTGGTCCTGAAAGACCCGGGAAAGGCGGGCCCGGAGATGGAGAACGCGCTTATTGATCATTGCCGGGAGCATCTCATCAAGTGGAGCTGCCCCCGTGAGATTGAATTCCGCAAGACCCTGCCAAAGACCATTGTCGGCAAAATCGCCTATAAGGTTCTGGAGGAAGAAGAAATCGCAAATTTAAAGAGTTCAGGGCAATATGCGGGAGAGTGAAATGAGGAGTTTCGTGAATGAAACAACGGGATGAATTTTACGAGATATTGAAAGACCCTGTATCATACGGCAGGAAAATGAAGGAACAGGGGAGAAAGATCGTAGGATACTTCTGTTCCTATACGCCGGAAGAAATCATATACGCCGCGGGCGCGCATCCTTTCAGGATTTTCGGGACGGGAGAAAATATTCACTTTGCCGACGCCCATTTTCAATCCTACTGCTGCTCTCTGGTGCGGGGAGCCCTCGAAGGGGCACTGGCAGGCAATCTTGATTTTCTCGACGGGGCCGTTTTTCCGCACACCTGCGATTCGATCCAGCGGCTTTCCGACATATGGCGTATGAATGTGAAAGGGCCTTTCCACGTTGACGTGGTGTTGCCTGTGAAGCTGGATACAGACAGCGCCAGGGCATACATGATCGATGTCCTGAAAAAATTCAGGAATGACCTTGCCTCGCACCTGCACGTAGAGATCACGGATGACAAGTTGAAGAACGCCATTGGGACCTTCAACGCCATCAGGGGTTCTATCAAGAGGCTATACGAACTGAAAGCCGAAAACCCCGGAATCATCAGCGGAAGCGATCTCTATGCCGTTGTCAAGGGTTCCATGATGATGGACCGTGACCATATTCTTTCGATTCTTCCCGTAGTGATAGAAGAGCTGGAGAAGAAGAAGGAGAATGCAACGTCGTCTGCGGGCAAACGTATAGTCCTGGCCGGAGGTATCTGCAACCACCCCGATATCTACCGTATCATCGAAGAAGCCGGCGGGGTTGTCGTCTGGGATGATTTCTGCACAGGCTCAAGATATTTTGAGGAATCGATAAAGGATAATGCAGATCCCATCACCGCAATTGCCGGACGTTATATTGAGAGGCCAGTATGCCCGGCAAAGCATGCCGGGATATTCACCCGGGGTGAAAATCTTCTGAAGATTATAAAAGAGAAAGACGCCAGCGGTGTCGTCTTCTTTTTTCTCAAGTTCTGCGACCCCCATGCCTTTGATTATCCCTACATGAAGGAATTCCTCGATAGAGAAGGCATCCCGAGCATGATGCTCGAAGTTGAGGATCAGCTCCCTTCGGAGGGCCAGTTGCGCACGCGGTTTGAGACATTCGTCGAGATGTTATGAGTTCTTTTCTTGAATGAAAAAACGGAAGTGAAACGTCTATGAATAAGATGCCGGAGATTGTGCTCTTCTTTCTCGCGAAGATTAAGAAACTCGCCCTTCATTTCAAGAAGAAAAAGAAGATGAAAGAGATCATGATGATCTATTACATGGAGGCAAAGAGCGCCCGCATCAGCGGCAGGAAGGTTGCCTGGATTACGAGTGGCGGCCCTGTCGAACCCCTCATAGCGATGAATATAATTCCCGTTTATCCGGAAAACCACGGGGCAATGATCGGGGCGAGCAAGATGGGAACGGACCTTTGTGAAAAGTCGGAATCCATGGGATATTCAAGCGACCTTTGTTCCTACGCCCGCTCTGATATCGCCTGTGCAACGGTCAACGGCGGCCCTATCGGCGGTCTTCCCCGTCCCGACATGCTCGTCTGCTGCAATAATA
>CAITLA010000127.1 GCA_903893135.1 uncultured Syntrophaceae bacterium
AAATGAAGGCGAAGATGCAGCAGCAGCTTATGTTCCTCGGGAGCCTGCAGTTCTGCGAAGTGCGCATATGAGCTCCCACATTATCAGACGGCTTTTTAGACGGCTTTTGGTTCCGAAAGACGGCTTTAAACGGCCTTAAAAGCATGTAAAATCAGGTGGAATACGCTCTTTTTCGGCCTTTCACGCCGGTAACTCGGGTTCGAATCCCGGTGGGGACGCCAAGTATCATTTAATTTCAATATGTTACCAATTTCCATTCCTCACTGATTTAGCCGATTACCTAAAAGCTCATTTTCTCCATGTCTCCTAAAAATATCAAAAACACAAAAATCGTAAAAGCCAAAGAGAAATGAACACATAGAAATATGCTCTGGACCAAGCTTACAGCAGAAGCCAGAAAATGGCCGGTTATTTTAAGCATTGTTTTTGGAGTTGACGGCTCCTGAGACGGCTTTTTCTTTAATTTTTCTTTCGGAATGACCTCAATGCGTTGCGGTGATTTCAGGGTTGTCAATTCCATCCTCAACTTTTCCCGATCTTCGAGCAAAGTCTCTTTGATATAGATTATATGTCTGCCTGGTATAAATATTAATGGAAATGGAGGAGGTGTAATATGTGAGGGCGGTATTTTCTGTGATCTTAACAACTCTTCCGTATGGGAAAATCTCTGATTTTATCCTTATTATTTGTTTCTCATCTTGTACTTTTGTTACGACATAGCACAAAAAGGCCTTTCACTGAGGAAACATTCCTAATCATAATTTAAAATTAAATATAGCAGGAAGAAACAGATCGCCGATGTTGCCTAATGTTTACTGCGAGTCTTAGATTGAGCTCATTGTTTATTGAAAGAGAGGCGTGCTCTCAATTCGTTTATATAGCAGCTTTCATTCCGTACTGCTCAGGCAAGATCAATGAAAATGTAAATTATACCGGTTATTGCTGTCACCTACGAGTCAATGATATCGACGTCACCAAGAATCAACAATAACCAATTGTAAGGTTGAATAGGAAAAAGAAAGGGGGCCTCCTTTTGAAAGCCCCTTTTATTATCCTCTGCAATAATAATTCGTCAGATCGCACTTCCCGTCAATTGGAATGCCGCCCAGTAATAGGGATGTGGGTATTTCTTCTTCGTTTCCAGCTGCGCATCCCGCAAGGCTTCCCGCTTGTTGGTCTTATTCATCTCGCTGTAGAAACGAGTCATTAACTGTGACGTTGCAAGATCATCCACCTTCCAGAGACTGGCCACAATCGAACTTGTTCCTGCATACAAAAATCCCCTGGTCAAGCCCACCAGGTCATCGCCGTTGGCAATCTTGCTCAAACCCGTTTCACAGGCGCTGAGGGTCACAAGATCGGCATCCAGTTTCGTGGAATACAGTTGATCCACCGTCAGCATACCGTCGCTTTCGGCATCTTTGGCCAGAAGCAGCGCAGATTTCAGCGGGGCATCCGGATCGAACTGCCCGTGTGTGGCAAAATGAATGCAATTAAAACCGCTGCTGTATTTCTTGAAGGCTGATACTGTTGCTTCCTTGCGGAGAAACACCTTTGACTGAGAACGCATTTTTGCCACGGCCACAGCTTCGTTCTGGGCATTGGCGAGGTCATAGCGGGGATCGCCAAGATCCGGATTGCCGAATACGAGTATACCACCCGGCTTGTTGGCCTTGCCTGCTTTCAGGTACTTGAGGACACTGGCACTCGGGAGCACCCGGATACTGTAGAGCTCAATGAGATATTGTTTCCCGTCCTGCAGCGCATTGAAGGGAATGTAATGCAAAGCCCCATGGGGCACTATAGTAAGCTTCTTAGTAGACAATGAACCTTGCACAGGCTTCACGAGTTTATAAAACAGTCGCCGCGCAAGCGTTTCATTGAATCCTGAGGAAACATTTTCCAGGGATTTGCGAAAATCCCTGATCTCGTCGGCCAGGTTTCCATTTTCGAGACGGCCCGCAGAGATGCCATTTGATGTCAAAACAAATACGTACAGATCTTTGTCAGTATAGTAGTATTCGACCAGGGTTTCATCACCCGGGATGAGTTTCTGAATTTCAGAAACAGGCGTAGAAGTCACGCTGACAAGTGAGGCAAGCTCTGAATCCTGCTGCTTGAGGCGCTCTTTTGTTTGTATAATAACGCTGCGGGTATGGTCCTTTTGAGCATTTTCCTCCTGGACTAAAAATTCCTGATCGATTCCATCTGCCCTTGCTAGAAGCTCGCGTACCTGCTGTTCGTTGCCTGCTTGGACCGCAAAATCCTTCTTTGAGGCAAGCATATCCACCAGCGCGCGTGATTTTGATCTTTCTATATACTCGAGAGCGGATGAATACTGCCTGTCGCTGAAGAGAGTGGCAATCAGGCGATGGTACACGGTCTGCTTGTCGCCCACAAAACCGATCTTGCTGGCTTCGGTGTTAATGGTGGAACGTTGCTGCTCGATAACATCAACTGCTTGCCGGTATAGATCAATTGCCAACTTGAGGTCGCCTTCCAGCTCCGCAATTTGCCCCCTATCGAAAAGAATAAGCCAGTAGATTGTCCCGTTTTGTCTTATCTGCTGCACTTTCAATAACTCATCGTACCCTTGCTTGGCTTGAGCAACATCGCCCGTCTCCAAAAGCACCTTATAATATGCATAATCATTCGGCAGGGTACGAAATTTCGACAATTCTTTTCCAAGTGAAACTGTCCCGAGCATGTGATAGACATCGCTGCCTTCACGTTTCAAACTTTCAAGCGCTTCCCGCGCTTGCTTATATTGGCCTAGCGCCATATTAATCCCTGCAATTGTCAGGTACTTCGAGTCCGCAACGCTCGATATCCTCTCTGTGGAAGTGAGTTCCACTTCATGGAGGCATTGGCGCGCCCCATCTTGCTCACCTTTAAGGGCATATGCCAGGCCCAGCAGGCCCCATGCCTTTATGTAAGTTGTTGCACCCATATAGTTCGGTGACCGCCGCCGTCCCATTTGTCCTGTCTTTGACCTCACCGGATTCGGACCGATCAGCTTCACTAAATTCAGACCATAAAGTATCGCTTTGGAATAGTCGCCAGTCTCAATAAAAGCCTGAGTTCTCATGATCCCATAATCCAGCCTGATGTCACCGAGTCCACCCTGGAGAGAAATATTGACCAGCGCCGTATCGCCCCGGTCGATCCTTGCCTGCATCTCATTGAGACAGGGGAATAATTTTCTATAATTCTTCAGGTTGGAGTAAGCCGTGCACAGTGACCTAAGGTCCATGTTTGTCGCCTTGCTCATGTCAGTGATGCTGTTCTCCATATGGCGCGCCAGATCATCGTATCGGCCAGCCAACTCCAGTTTGCCCTGTTCTGGTATCATAGATGCGCACCCCGTTACGAAAGCCAGGGCAACAATTACCATGGAGACGTGTTTATGCATCACACTTACCCCCGAAACTGATCTCTACATTTATTGTTATTTCGATGAACTTTGGCCATAAATTCTTTTCACACATATACGGGAAAAAATAAAAAAGTCCAGAAAAACATTGAATTGAATTCTCAAAGTGCTATATAAATAAAACTTTCGAAAAAGGGGGCTTGCATGAAAAAGATTCAGGTGATCGTTTTGGTGTCAGTTCTTTTCCTGATAAGCTGTGCGACGATGGGCCGCTGGGAGTCTGTGGACAGAGTGATCATCAACGGGCAAGCGGTATACATCGGACAGCCCCAGGACGCTGTGGAGAAAGTGTTGGGAGCGCCGGAAAAGACTCAGAACGTTGGAAGTACTGACCGGTCATCCAAGGCCGGCGACAAGCCCTTTGTAATGTGGTTTTATGCGAAATACCGCATCGTTTTTCAGGATAAGGTTGTGTGCGATATTCTAATCAACACCAGGCAATAACCCGAGAGTAAATCTATGTTCAGTGGAGCAGTACATCAACGAAATGGCCGCTACGGATCATGCCGGGAGTCATACCTTACAACTTTTCCCCAACATTGATTGCCATTTGTAACCTGCTATTTTGACTCAGAATCAATTTTATTAAGTACAGGAAGGCAGCCGCAGGCTGCATGCGCGGAGAATGAGCTATCAAGTAGTAGCATGTTTCATCTCGCATTCAACGAGCTGCTCTGACAAAACGACCTGCGACTTTGTATTTGATAAGTTGGTTATCTTATCTTCGCTGTTGTTTGCTTCGTTCAGGAAATATTCGTATGTTCGGAAAAAATGTTGATCAGAACATCTTTCAGACCAGCACAATCCTTTTGACAACATCCCTGAAGAACCCCTTCGACCAAACTTGCAGAGCTTCGGGATTTTTCACGAAAGGCTCCACTTCCTTCTTGACTTGGTTCACATCCAGTTTATCAATTGCGTTCGATGTCAGTAAGAAGAGCTTCTCCTTGGTCAGGTGTTCCCCTTCCTTCACGTGTCCGCTCTGGATCATCCTCTGTTCCAGATGGCCGAGATGTAGTTGCGGATGATGCGCGGCATACCAGACGAGCTCGTACCAATCACGACCCTTAACCCGACTCTTCCATCGCCTGCAGAGAACAGCGTGCATCTTGCCTGCAAATAGGTCAGAAAGGACGAAGGTCCTGACCGAGAAGGGGATCGGCTGAAGGAGAAACTTGTTTTCCGTGTCAAACCCCATTGGCGGGTCAGTATCGACCTCGATTCTAATCTTCATGACCTGTCCACGGGGGATCTGTCTGGCAATGTCTTCGGCTGTTTCTATGACTAATAGGTGCTTCAGTGTGTCAGCTTTCAGAAAAGCCGACTGCACCGGACTTTCTGCATTCTTCTCTCTTACCGTCACACTCGCCTGGAACCCAAACGACCGGACCTCGCGTTCCAGAGCACTGATATATCGCGAAATATCGAAATCGGGCATGGGCTTGAGCAGTGAAAAATCGAGGTCTTCAGAATAACGGTCAATCCCGTAAAGAATTCTGAGAGCTGTGCCCCCGTAGAATGCAGCCTTCTCGAAAAACTTGCTTCGCCAGAGGCCGAGCAGTGCAATCTCCTGCAGGATCTCCCGCAGTGCTCTTACGTAGTCTTCTACACTTTTACTCTCGTACCGGTCGAGCATGCGGGCAATCACTTCATTCATTATTCTTTCCTCCCAGCCAGCTTACGAAGCAGATCGCTTATCAGCCGGATCTTCCGGGACCGGTAACGGTCGGCGATCAGAGAGAGCATGTCGGTGTTTAGCTTTTCCAGCCTTTCGGGATCAATCCGCAGGTTGTCGAGCAGATATGCCCTCATTTCCGTATGGGTTCGAACACGCGTTCCCCGATCATCATGGATCTTGTCGGACAGAGCCTTTTCCGGGACTGCAATTAAGAATGTGCGACCCCTTTCGAGTACCACTTGATCAATGCCGATCTGATAGGCATTCATGGAAATACCACGGTAAATGAAAAGACCTACGGGGGTGGAAAAGCGCCGACCACGGCTGCAGGTGACCGACGTCACGGCTTCTACGCGTTCCGGAATCATTCCATAGTAATGCAAGGCATAATCGAGGGATATGTAAGAAGGCCCGTAGATCATGTTTGCCAAGACCTCTCTGGAAAAGGGTCGTCGTCTGTATCTCTCTCCAAAAACATAGATACCCTTTTTTATACGTATAATAGCGCTCTGCCTCAGTAAATCTGTGATCTTATCACGTGGTCGGTCATATTCCCGAAGTCCGTCCAGAAGGGCTTGATAGTCAAACTCTTCACTTGTTATCTTGCTCCGTAGTTCTTCAAACATTTTCGTTGCCTTCGGCTCTTTCGATCATCTTGGTTGAACTCTTATAGCATAATTCAGCACAGTATGTCGATAATTATTCGACATACTGTGTTCATATTGACAGCCGGCATGGTAATCTTGTCAGGGCTTTGGATATAAAATTTCGATTTATCTTGTTCGAGATGCCATCTTATAGTTCAATCTATGTGATTAAAACATAATTTGCCTATTTGGATTATATCTGATGATGGAGGAAATATGAAGGCAGAAGAGATATCAAAAATAATAAGTGAGCAGTGTCCTGTGAATAGTGATGCTTTTCAAGATGTATGGCTTCACCTCCTTGAAACTGATCCGGACGACATGCATCAGTTATATCGGTCCATAAGAAAGGCCAAGAATAAAAAAATAACAGAATATTTCCGCAAGAAAAAGGAAATCAGCCAATTTGATGAACACGGTGAAAATATATTAGACCGGTATAAAGTCCCGATAGAATTCGAGCATAACAACGATGAATCAGACACAACTGTGGCGAAGGATTTTTATAAGCAAATTGCGATCTATTTTTTAAATGAATTTCTCTTAGAGAAACAAAAGAATTGGGAACTTCGTAAAAAATTAGGCGATAAAAAGCTAGAAAATTCTTACAAATGGCGAAAGCTACGCCAGGATCATCTGAATAAAAAATATGAGATGTTTGTGGAGAAACAAAAGAGGTGGGAGTTTCGTAAAGAATTAATTGATAAAAAGCTGGAAAATTCCCACAGATGGCGGGAGCTGCTCCAGGATCAGTTGAACAAGAAATATGAGATATTTCAGAAAAAATATGAATTGCGCAAAAGAAGATTAGATTTAGAAATGAATAAATCAGAAAAAAAACAACAAAGAAAAAGAGCATTCGAAAATATGCTACATAACCATCTCGGAGAAATTGAAAAATCTCTTGAGTTACAACGGACCAATATTTTAAGTACAGTTTCCAACGCTATATTTCATATAATTGATTTGTCGAAACCTTACAGATATATTTACCAGATGCCTGGGAACACCCATTATATTGCGAAGGTCACGGATGATAATCTATATATCTTGTGCAAAAAAGAAACCCCCATCCCTATTGATAATAGACATGACCTGCCATCTAAAGGTAGACCATCCTGTAAAGCATGCAACCGCGCTGCAGCAAAATAGGTGCATCAACATGCTAATCAGATGACGAAACAGAGCATCCTAGATATTAGGATGCGAACCGATCAGAAAGCAATAGCTCGACAGTTTTTGAAATGTTAAGGGGAAATATCCAGACGGCTTTTTAGACGGCTTTTAACTCCCTTAAACGGCTTTAGACGGTCGAAAAGTTCAATAAAATCAGGTGGAATACGCTCTTTCTTGGCCTTTCACGCCGGTAACTCGGGTTCGAATCCCGGTGGGGACGCCAATTATCATTTAATATCATGATGTTACAAATTTCCATTCCTCACCTATTTAGCCGATTACCTAAAAGCTCCTTTTCTCCGTGTCTCCTAAAAATATCAAAAACATAAAAATCGTAAAAGCCAAGGAGAAATGAACACATGGAAATACGCTCTGGACAAAGCTTACAGCAGAAGCCAGAAAATGGCCGGCTATTTTAAGCAGTTTTTTTGGAGTTGACAGCTCCTGAGACGGCTTTTTCTTTAATGTTTCTTTCGAAATGACCTCAATGCGTTGCGGTGATTTTAGGGTTGTCAATTCTATTCTCAACTTTTCCCGATCTTCGAGCAAAGTCTCTTTGATATGGATTAGGAGATAGAGGCAACTTCTTGTTTAATTATTGATGCTAATTTTTTTGGCTATTAGATCGATGGCATCAACCAAGGTTAAGTAGGTCTGCCTGGTTAATATTGATGTAAATGGGTGTGGTCTGAGATGTGAGGATTGAAAGTCCCCCGCTTATTGTGAAAAGACTTCGTTTAGCAGGAAGAAACAGATCGTCGATGTTGCCTAATGTTTACTGCGAGTTTTAGATTGAGCTCATTATTGAAAGCGAGATTTGCGGTTGATGCGTTTGTGTAGCAACTTTCATCCCGTTATGCCCAAGAGCGAGCAATGAAAAAATGAAATACGCCGGTTATTGGCTACACCTACAAGTCCTTAATTCTCGCTATAGATTTGATGTGAGTATTACTATTTGAAATGTGGAGCTGTGATGCTGTTACAGAATCCTTAGTGTTGCACGATTTTCTCACCGCCGTTCAGTTTTCGCGGGATCGTCTAGGGAATAGTTCCTGCGGACTGATTGAGTAGTTAGTTGGAAAATGGAGGCCCCCACCCTGATTGCCGATGGGGGCACCGTGTTATTCAGAAATTTACCTTGTCGAATCCTTTGAGACGCAGGATCTTTCTTGCTTCGTCGGGTGTGGCTGGTTCTATTCCAAGCTCACGGGCTATGCGCGCGATCTTGGCGACCTGCTCCGCATTACTCTTCGCCATCCGGCCTTTTTCGAGATAAACATTGTCCTCAAGACCTACACGGACATTCCCGCCTATGAGCAGGGACTGCGTGCAGATGGGGAACTGGGCACGTCCTGCAACGCATACGGAAAACTCGAAATCGCCGATCATCTTGTTCGCGTAATCGACAAGGAACATGAGATTCTCCGGACTCGGAGTGATGCCGCCCAGGACACCCATGACAAACTGTATGTAAACGGGCTTTTTGATATACCCCGCCTGTATCATGAAGGCCACATTGTTCACCATGCCGGAATCATAGATCTCAAATTCTGGCTTCGTCTCTGTTTCATTGAACTTCGCGCAGTATTCCTTCATGGACTTGAAGGTATTGGCGAAGATGAAATCCTCTGTCATGCCGAGATACTGTTTCTCCCATTCAAACTTCCACTCCTTGTATCTCGGGATTACTGGAAAGAGGGCGAAGTTGATGGAACCGGCATTGAAAGATGCAAGTTCCGGCTTGTAAAGGGTCACCGGTGCGACGCGCTGTTCCGTCGTCATTCCCAATCCCCCGCCTGTCGTAATACAGATGACTATGTTGCAGCGGCTCTTGATTTTCGTGATTATCTCCTTCATGAGGTTCACGTCCGGGACAGGCACTCCGGTTTCAGGATTACGGGCGTGGATATGGCAGACGGCTGCGCCTGCCTCATAGGCTCCCACTGCCTCGTCCACGATCTGCTGAGGTGTAATGGGAAGATGATCGGACATCGTCGGGGTGTGAATACTTCCGGTGATGGCTGCGGTGATTACAGCTTTCTCTTTCATATGCGTTCTCCTTGTCGCGGTTTTATTTTTTCGGATTCAAAAAGTCCGGCTGGAGAAATTCCGGGTTCGGATAAGTATAAAATCCTTTTCCGCTCTTAACACCAAGTTCGCCCTTTTTTATCTTCTCCACAAGGGCATCAGGCGGCTTGTCTTTTGGGTCTTTAGAATCGTTATAATAAACCATCTCTATATTGTAGACCGTATCCAGACCAACTGTATCCATGAGGCCAAAAGGCCCCACCCTCATTTTTGTAAATATTTGCCAGGCGCGGTCGATATCCCGGAAATCAACAAAATCGTTCCCCCACATATAAAGGGTCTGCTTTTTAATTGCACGCCAGACGCTGTTGAAGCAGAAACCCAGAATTTCCTTCTTCACTCTCAACGGCACAACACCGAGAGAACGAATCCATTCCTCACCCTTCTGCATGACATCGGGAAGAGTTTTCGTCCCTGCCATGAGATCCGCCATGTTCATTCCCTGAAGCGGCAGATAGAAGTGGGTGTTTATGCACCGTTCCGGCCTGCCGCTGCTCTCTTCCATCCTCGATACGGGAAGAGAGGAGCTGTTTGTGGCAAATATCGCCTTGGCAGGCGCGTTTTCATTTATGCGTTTGAATACCTTGCGCTTTGTTTCCACATCTTCCGTTACAGCTTCGACTACCAAGTCGGCGCCTTTGAGGGCATCGGCAATTTTGGTTGTGAAGATGATCCTGCTCTTGCATTTTACCCAATCATCCCAGGGAATGAAGGGATTCGCAACTTTTGCCTTCAAATCCGCAAACAGTCTCTCATATGTGTCATCGAAGGCGCCTTCCCTTGTATCGTATACGCTGACCTTGTAGCCTGCATATGCCGACAGCATGGCGATCTGCGTGCCCAGAAGACCTGTGCCTACGACGGCCACATGTTCGAATGGTCTCTCCATAAATCCTCCTCGTAAATATTAAAGCTCAGAAAAGCCTTCCTTTCATTTCAGATCTTTTTCAAAAATTTCAGAATTTCAATGAGGCCGTCATCGCGCCACCTGGTGATCTCTTCATTGTTACGGCCTTGTTCAGGCGCGCGGTTGGCCATTTCGAGGTTGACGCCTTCCTGGGCCATTTCAGCCCAGCCTGGCGGCCACTTCTTCCAGACCGCCATGTCGCCCCACCACAGCTCTATCGAAGGCCCGACGTGTTTGAGGAGACCCTGAATTCCATGAGGGCCTCCTCCCAGGTGGTAGGTGAGATTTGGACCCATGAGGGCGAAGCGCAGTCCCGGTCCGAAGCATACAGCCTTGTCGACATCCTCCACAGAGCAGACACCCCTCATCACAAGATCGACGGCTTCCCGGTAAAGGCCCATGGCCAGCCTGTTGGCGATGAACCCGAGGGCCTCCTTCTGGAGGACTACGGGTTCCTTGCCGATGGATTTATAGAATGCGTAGGTCTTCTCCACCGTTTCTTCTGCCGTCTTTTGTCCCTTATTAATCTCGACAAGCGGGATAAGGTGAGGGGGATTGTAAGGGTGG
>CAITLA010000128.1 GCA_903893135.1 uncultured Syntrophaceae bacterium
ATTCAAATTCCCCCATAGCGGGTGGCACTGATGATTGGTTTGCTCAGATACACACCGAGGGAGGCGCCTATCATTGATCCTGCTATCCCTTGCGCCGTCTGGATGGCAATATACCAGGGTGCGTAAAATTGATGCCAGATAAACGGGGCGGAGAAACAGTAGAAGTAAAGGTAAACCGTGAGCCCTCGAAGAAACCCCGCGCCAAGAGCATTTCTTGTGGTTTCCAGATAACTTTTAGTTACGAGAAAATACAATTCTAAAACGAAAGCAGCGAGGAGGGCGTAAGGCCACCACAAGGGATTTACGCCGCTGGAGATTGTTTGGGAAAGGAGACTGTGACCGCAGATGATGAGAGTGGCCGTCCCTGCACGTGGAATGAGGCGGATGCCTATGAATAGCATAGCCGTGTAAGGGATGGAAAAAAAGAAGGATTGAATTATAGGTATTCGACTTAGTCCGAATTTAAATGGTAAAATGGCTATATAGAGAAGACTGCAGAAAAGGGCCACCGTTACCAATTCCTGTATGCTGAAGGACGGGATCGCTTTGCGTGTTCGAAGGAGATGGAATACTATTCCCCCCAGGATGACAATGAAGATAACAGAGCCTATATAAGGGTTCATGATAAATGCCCCTGGTACAGAATGAGAACAATCATGCCCACTGCAGAGAAGCCTAAGACAGCCCAGTCCCGCAGGGAGAATCTGAGTTCTCTCACCTTGGTCCTCTTTCCTGTGAAGGCCCGTACCTCTGCAGCAAGGGCGATGCGTCGGGCGTTTCTCAGGCTGTCGATGATGAGGGGCGGCAAAAGGTAGCGGAAGGCCCTGAATCCGCCCCGTACTCCCTTTACGTCGAGTCCCCGCAGCTTCTGGGCGAGGAGAATTCTCCCCGCCTCCTCTATCAGGGTAGGGAGGAAACGGATGCTGACCGTGACGACAAACCCGATCCGTTCAGGCACGCCGAGACCCTCCATGCCAAGGAGGAGGTCGGAGGGGTAGGTGGACATGACGATAGCGGCGCTCAGGAGCATGGCGGAAAACAGCCGGAGACTCTGCAGCGCCCCGTAAATAATACCTTCCTGGTATAGGGCAATCCCTCCGCTGATGCGTCCCAGCATACCTGACTCAGGTGTAAGGATTGTCAGAATCGCAGTCCGGGGTTCGAGGGCATAAAAAAATCCCTGCGAAATCATTGTAAAACAGAGGGCTGTGGCCATGAGCATGATCATTGTCCGGACGGTCCGTCGAGCTGGACGAAGGTATCCGAAGGCTGCTAAAACAGTTAAAAAGAGAAGCGACAACCCCGTTGGTGTCTTCAGGACAACAACAAGAATCGCTCCCATGAATCCCAGGATGATCTTCGACCTCGGATCCAGACGGTGCAGGAAAGTGTTTTTATCCAGATACTTCATCGCTGATAACCCTGCCATTGTCGAGAGTGATCCGACGCCCGGCCGCGGATGCGGCGTATTCGTTATGGGTTGAAAAGATAACAGTTCCCCTACGGTTGGCATAGTCGTAGAGGAGGGAAAAAAGTTCATGCCAGCTTTTGCTGTCCAGACCTGTTGTCGGTTCGTCAAGGATGAGTATTTCCGGCTCCATAGCCATAACGGATACTACAGCTAAGATCTGCCGCTGTCCCCGTGAGAGAGTCTGAGGATGGCGGCGCGAGTGGGCTTTAAGACCTGCAATGTTTAGATAACGATCTACTTCTGGTTTCTTTCCGAGATGGGAAGGCCCGAAGGCAACCTCTTCTGCCACCGTCTGTGCAAAGAGCTGTTCGTCGGGATTCTGAAAAAGAAAACCCACGTGGCTCACCAGAGATTCCAGTGTGGGTCCGGAAACGCCCAGAATCGTGATTTCCCCCTGAAGGGGTCGGAGGAGCCCTCCAAGGATCTTCAGAAGCGTCGTCTTCCCAGAACCGTTATCTCCCTTCAGCGCCACGACTTCCCCTCGCTGAATCGTCATATCTATATTATCTAAAATATTTTTCCCCCGGTCGTAGCCGAAGCCGATTTCTTTCAGGGATATCACCGTTCCTGCAGGTGCCACCGTTGTTTTTCTGGCGGTCCTGGGGCTACTCATTGCCATGCTGTTATTTACGATCCTTCCGTTTTCCAGCGTTATGATCCGGTCCATGAGAGGAAGATAATCTTCGTACTGGTGCTCTACCAGGACAATGGTCTTTCCCTTGTCTTTGAGATTCCTGATAATCTTTATGAACTCCTGCCTTCCCGCCCCGTCCAAGTCCGTTGTAGGTTCATCAAAAAGGAAAACCTGAGGACCCATGGCATAGACAGAGCTAATGGCCAGGCGCTGCTTCTGCCCTCCGGAAAGCTTGAAGGTCTCGCAATACCGCAAATCCCATAGATCCATGGATCGGAGGGCTTCGTCCCGGCGGGAGATGATCTCTTCCCGGGGCAGGAGTAAGTTTTCACAACCGAAGGCGACATCGTCCTCCACGCGCATCATAAAGACCTGACTATCAGGGTTCTGAAAAACTGTCCCCACCGTCCGAGCAATTTCCCGCAGGGGTACCTCCGGCAGTGTAAAGCCGTTCAACCGGACCGATCCAAGGGAGGTTCCGGCAAAGACGTGCGGAATAAGACCATTGAGGCAGTACAGAAAGGTCGACTTGCCTGATCCCGAAGCGCCGCGGATCAACACCGCTTCGCCCGATTCAATCCGGAGACTGATATCCTGCAAGGCCGGAGTATCCATGCCGGGATAGGTAAAGCTGAAGGAGTCAATGGTAATCATATCAAGTAAATCTCACTGGTATGACTAAGGTCTTGTGCACCGGATTTAGTTAATTCAATTAAAATTTCACTTCCAGACCGCCAAACCATGATCTGCCCGGCGCCTGGTAATAGCTGAAGTAAGAGTTGTCAAAGATATTATCAACGGAAACAGACAACGTCGCAAATTTGGTTACCTTATATGAAACCTTCCCATCTGCTGTGAAAGCGGGATCATATGACGTGTAAACACCGTTTATCGTATCCCTGTTCTGGTCATCGCTGTAGCGTTTGCCGACATATCTGCCCGTGACAGATGTCATGAGCGGTCCTACTTCGCACTCCGCTCCTGCATTAACCATCGTATCCGGCAGATTAACTAATCTTTTGTCTACTGATAATGGCGACGCGCTGTTTTCCTTTATCCTGGCGTCTGTATAGGTATAATTAGCAAACAGCCTTAACAATTTGTCAAACCGTTGCTCAAGCTCAAGTGTAATCCCTTGGCTTTCAGCCTTCCCTGCATTTATATAATTCTGTTGTGTTGCAGAAACTGACATCCTATAAATAAGATCTTTCAGATAGTTGTCAAAATACGTGGCAGTGAACTTCGCGCCCTTCCACAGCGTCTGCACGACACCCACATCCCATGAGGTAGTTGTTTCGGGTTGCAGGTCAGGATTGCTGTTATAGGTGACACCCGATGATGATACCCATGTCCTGTACAGCTCATAAACCGTTGGCCCTCTGAATGCCTGTCCAGCAGATGCCTTTAATGTAGTTACTTCAAACGGTTTATAGACGACTGCTAACTTTGGACTGAAAGAGGAGGCGCTCCTGGAGTCATATGTCTTCGCAAAAGCTCCGGCGCCGAACTGGTTGGCATAACCATCGTACGTTCCCCACCAGTCCTCTCTGAACCCGATGTACGCAGTAAGATTGGTGAGGAGCAATATCTCGTCCTGGATAAAAGCGGCGTATGTCCTGTCCTTCCCTCCCGAATTGTAAGTGAGCGCAGTGGAGGATGTTTCATCCTTCCAGTTGGTCAGATTATATTGCTGTGTGTTAGCCGAATCTGTTTTGAATGACCCTCCGAAGGTAAGGACATGTCTGGTGAAAAGGGGTACTGTGAACTGAAGGTCAGCAGTATAATTTTGGGAAGGGCTGGATGAAACCTGGCCGGGGCCTCCTGTTAAAGTCGTAGACGCTGTTGTGCCGGGACTCACGTACCATGATTTTACTTCGTCGTTAAGACCAAGCGTAAGCTTTGTTTTTGCGATTCCAATCTCGGTCTCATAATTGACATTATATATATTAACTTCTCTCCCGCCCGACCCATCGTCATAGCTGCTTTGATTCACCGTTCCATATGAATAGACGGGATTGCCCGAGGCGTTACTTAAATAAGTATGAGGATCATCGTAATTATACTTGTAGCGGTTTCTCATAAAAGATACGCCTAATTTTGAGTCTTCTGTTAAATTGTATCTCGTTTTGATGCTCAGGCTGTCGTCCCACCATGTGTTGTCTCCTTTATCACCTATGAGGTAACTGGTCTTTCCCCCGGATGTGCCATTATCAGACGTATATGACCAGCCTGTAATCCCGGCCGTAGGCTTTGAGGATTGAACATTAAGATCTTTCGGATAGCCATTTGTTGCCTTGTATCCATAACTCAAAAGCAGGCTCAATTTATCGTTGAGTTTATCGCCGTAAGACACATAATACTTTTGAAAGTCATCCAGGCTTTCTCCCCTGTGCCAGCTTGAGCCGTAACCGCTTATTACTGTGAATTCCCTCTTTTCCGGCATCTTTGTAATGATATTCACGACACCACCCATGGCGTAGCCACCGTAAAGGCTTGAAAAGGGGCCCTGAACAACCTCGACTTTTTCCACATTTTCTGTTGGCAATGCCGTAAAGCTGACACTTCCATCATAGGCATTATTAAGCGGGATCCCATCTATCAGTATCAAAGTCCTTTTTTGTTCCGGAATTCCGTTCAGTGTAACAGCGGACTGAGTATCCATGAGAGACTGTCGCCTGTTAAACACACCTGGCAGTGTATTTAAAGCACCGTCAACCGTCGTTATGTTCCTTGTGTCCATTTCCTTTTTCGTGACAACATTTACGGTTCCCGGCACCGTCTCCAGCGCCTTTTCTGTCCTTGTTGCCGTGACTACAAT
>CAITLA010000129.1 GCA_903893135.1 uncultured Syntrophaceae bacterium
AGTGAAGGCATACTTCTTCGGCGTTGCTTTCGCCGCCAGCGTTCTGATGAGCGCAGAGAACAACAACGATGCGGCCAAAACTCCAGAAACTGTCACCTCCGGTTTAAAAACCCGTAGATATTACGGGATAAAAGTCGCAGGCAAGATGAACCGGGCAAGGGAATGCGCAGCAGAGGTTGTTTCAGTCCGCAGTAAACCGGTCGGGCTTTTGATGAAGCCGTATTTGTGTGAAAGGTTTCAGGGAGAGCATTCAAGCCCTTATCCGCGAATAGCAGACCGGATATAACCCCGAGCCCGATATCCTGCGGAATTTACCTGAAGCATTTATCCTGTCAGCCCCCGGTCTATTCAGGTTTCCGGTTTTCCTTTTTGTCTCTTTTCCTATAACTTGCTCCTTCCAGTATTATGATTTCCGAGTTTTCCACCAGTCTGTCAGCAATGGCTGTTGCTATAACAGTGTCGTCGAATATGTTTCCCCACTCGGTAAAGGGAAGATTGGTCGTTATTATCGTGGAACCGGTCAGATGCCTTTGTGAGATAACTTGGAAGAACAGACTGGCCCCGTTTTTACCAAGAGACAGATATCCGATTTCATCACAAACAAGGAGATCAAAGGATTTGTAGTAATTGAGCCTTTTGACAAGCATTTTAGCATCCGAGGCTAGAAGCTGGTTTATCATGTCCATGGTGGTGGTAAAGAGGGTCTTTATTCCTGCCTGTGTTGCTGCATAGGCAATGCATTTTGCAAGAAAGGTCTTGCCCATTCCGGGATTTCCTATGAGGATGATGTCCTTTTTATCATTGATGAACTCCAGGTCGAGAAGCTTGAGGATCCTTGCCTTGTGCTCCTTGCGGGAATTGAACGAGAAGTCGAAGCGGTCTATGGTCTGCTTTTCGGCAAGCCTGGAAGCCTTGAAGCAGGAATCTATTTTTGCGAGTTTCCTTTTTTCAATCTCCAGGTCAAGAAGATGCTCTATGGCTTTTAAAGCAGGCCAGTTCTTTTTTGCTGATTCTTCCAGTACCCTTTCAATGTTTTCGGTAAATGCCTTGAGCTTTAAGTCTTTGCATTTGTTAATGGTGTTTTCCATCATGATCTGCTCCTTTTAACTGCTATTGCGTCGTACTCGGCTAATGAGGGCATGCTGAGCCGTATCCTGTTGAACTCTTCCTTTTCCAGTCTGACCGGCAGATGCACCCTTACCGGCGTCATCTCCTGGTAGAGTATGTTTTCGATGTAATCAGCGCCATAGGCCTTCAGGTCGAGAGCCTTTCTTATTGCATAAAGAAGAGAGGGAACGCCGTATTCGTCTTTCAGGTACAAAAGCCTGGATATGTTTTTCTTAATAGGCTGTCCTGCATCGGCTAAAGCTTCAAGATAATCTGAAGCTTCATCGCCCATTGATGCAAAGACAGATATATCCCTGTCCCTTAAGAGCTTATTTCTAAGTCTTTTCACCAGTTCGGCGTGAGACGGGATTTCTATACGCTTCTTATATTCCCAGCACCTGCTGTGGACTGCAACCGGTTTGTCTTTATAAAATATGCTTATGATTTCATTATCAGCCTTCAGTATAAGCTGTTTGCCAACAGTCCATGGAGGAACCGTATAGAAGTTGTTGTCATACCTTACGGCGAAGTCCTTGTGGGCCATTACGCTTATGGTGTCCCTGCAGTCCGGAAGATGTTCGGGCAAAGGACTCAGCCTGACTGTGGAAAACCTCTCAGCAGGTTTTTCTCCAGTGCCGCCGTGTATCCTTGCATTGGCTGTCTCATCCAGCCATTTCCGGACCTGTGAATTGGCGTCGGCGAGGTCTTTTATATCTCTTAACGGCCAGAAGTTCTGGCGTATGTATTTTATGCTTCTTTCTATCTTTCCTTTTTCCTGTGGTGATCTGACATTGCAGGCGACAGGGGTTACCTTCAAAGGCCTTAAAAAATCAAAAAATGATTCATTGAACCTGACCACTCTTCCCTGTCTTTCAATAACCGCCGTAACCATGTTATCAACTACAACTTCCTGGGGCGTTCCCCCGAAAAAGTTAAATGCGTTTAAGAGACACTGATGAAGAACAGCCTGCTTCTGGGAATGTGTAAATTCAATGTAAAGCATTCTTGAGAATGATTCTGTTATGGCGAATGCATACAGCTTTTTCTTCGCATTGCCGTAGGAAATTGTACCGAAGTATCCCCAGTCTATTTGCATCTGTTTCCCCGGTGGTGATTCGAAACGTATGAAGGCCTTCTGGTTTACAACCTTCTTTGTTCCGATATAGTCCCTCATTATGGTGGAGCCGCCGTCATAACCCTTCTCTCTGATCTTCCTCAGGATCACTGTCGCCGGAACATAGGTATGCCCATCCAGAATGCTGTCAATGTCAGGTTTATAAGGGTCAAGCTTTGATGCCCTTGTTCTCCCGGCAGGCTTTCTGTCCGGATGCTTCAGGTAATGCCTCACCGAATCAACACTGACGCCTAAATCCGCCGCTATCTGAACGTTTGTCAGACCAAGGTGCTTAAGCCGGTGGATCTCGAAGACTTTCGTACGGTCAAGCATGCCAGACCTCACTACAGCGCATCATATGCATCCGTCCTTCTTGCCAGTCTGGCAGGTGCAGTCGGGGGAAGCTCCAGCACCTGGAATAACGTGCCGTCGAAAGCCAGAAGGTCTTTGCTGATTAATGAGTTCCGGGTCTCGATATAATCCTCGATATCCATTTCAAGGGTTATGCATATCCTGTCATAGCTGTAATAAGACAGACCGTTACGGTCTGAAACAATCACCAGAAACAGGTATAAAAGCAACTCCTTCTGGGACAGCGATTCCAGGAACCCATCTGTCATGAACCGTTGCGGTATGTAACTGAAACCCCCGTCTATTTTCCTTACCCTGTCATGCCTGAGTATCTTCTTCATGAGGTCGCCTCCTTTTATACCGGCATCTAAATTAAAGAGGCGTTTGAAGATATAGAGTCCTTCTTTGCAATCACCGACAACTCTTTATTATCACTGAATACACTGACGATTATCGCGTCCATCTTTGCAATCATTGGTATAAGGTAAAACGTGCCTTCAGGCTGGAACCGCCTGGCTCCTGACGCGTCCATCTTTGCAATCAAGGACGGGTTCCTCATCCTCCTGTTGCGGATTATCTGCAGTTCCCGATTCCTTTTAGCCTTGTCAGGTTTTCTTTTTCTGTACTTTTTCCAGTAACCGGGGTTGTTCCTGATCCATTCCTGCTGGCTTGTTTTATGGTTGAGGCGGTAACTTTCATCATTCGCCATCTTGTTTCTCTGCCAGGTTGATTTCCTCTTTCTCTGGCATTTAGGTCTACCGCAATAACTCTGGTTCTTATTTCTGGGGCTCCTAACGAATGTTCTCCCGCAGCATGCACAAATTACTTCCATCAGAATCCCCCGGTTTTTCCGGGCAGAAAAACCACATTGCAGATGAAATTAACAGCTTAAGGTCATAATGACATCTCGAACATCCTGTTTGGCTCATCAAGCGATAGCTCAGTCAAAACCAGATGAACCAGACAAACCAAATGGAATTCTTAAATGGAGGACTCTTGAACCAGATGCAGGTTTTTATTCCGCAGTTATACTACGACTTTTATCCCGAAACTTTCATAGGTAATTAACCCGGAGATGACAGATAAACAGAAAGGGTTCAGATTTCATGATATACGCACCACAGTTAAAACCAACATGCTCCGTGCTGGAGTTGATAAGGAACTCCGTGATACTATCCTTGGTCATAGTCTACTTGGGATGGATGTATACTACATCAAGCCTTCCAATGAGGACTTGAAGAAAGCAATGGACAAATATACAGCATGGCTTGACCAAGAGATGGAAAAAACAATAGTTGACCATTTCGTTGACCAAACACTTTAATATTATTTGTAACTATTTGATTTTTAAGTGCCCCCGGCAAGAATCGAACCTGCGACACCAGGATTAGGAAAACTTCACACCATCCACAAAATCATCTAACCTAGCGAATTTCCTTTGTTGTTGCTTTAGTGTGTTGGCTTAAAATCGGCCTAAAGAGTCTAGTTTTTCAACAATTCACCCATAACAGTCACCCATAAGGAGGTGAACCATGTCGTATAAAAACACTCTTCAAAAAGTAGACACGGAAAAAGCTTTATC
>CAITLA010000130.1 GCA_903893135.1 uncultured Syntrophaceae bacterium
CCCGCTTTCAGAAAAGGTTTCTGACTCGAGGTGCTGCCTTCCTTTCCCGTCTGCTCCGCGAAGTATTCGGGACTGACGTCGTGCAGCGGCAGAAATCCATCCCTCTTCCCCCCGTAACTTACAAAAGCTGCCTGGAGACCGCGCTCCACTTTCATCACGGCGCCCTTGTATATGTTGCCTGTTATTGGTTCTTTGTCGGCCATTTGGATGTTGTATTCAATGAGTTTCCCGCCTTCCACAATGGCCAGCCGCTTCTGTTCCGGATGAACAGCATTGATTAACATTACTCTCTTCATATTTATCCTTGTTCTTTAAGTCTCAGCCTCGCAAAAAATGTGCATGGGCTGCGCTGCTTCGTCCTTAAGTCATTGCGGCATACGTCTCTTATTTCCTCATCCTCCCGATGAGTCTATCCTGAGCCTGCCTGAGGACGCTCCCTGCTGCCAGCTTTTTGCGATGCCGGCCAATTTCAAGTCACTTCTTGTATTTTCACAAGATAATCATCAGATGAGAGTGGATACATCTCCCTTCCCTTCCCTGATTACCTCAATTGTGTCATCAACAAGACTGATAATGCTCGATGGCTCGGAAACCAGAATGCCTCCATCTATTATCAGGTCCACAGAATGACTGAATTTGTCCTTGATTTCAACCGGATTACTCAGCACCTCGCCGTCCTCAGTCGATACACTGGTACTGATAATCGGCTGGCCAAGCTCTCTGACTAAGGCCAGGCAGATTTTATTATCCGGCACCCTGATGCCTGTAGCCAGTCTTTTCGGGAGGATGGTCTTCGGAACCAGCCTCGATGCCTCCAGGATAAATGTGTATGGTCCCGGCAGGAGGCGTTTCATGGTCTTGTAGGCAAAATCCGAAACACGGGCATAACGACTGATGTCCTTCAGGTCGGCACAAACAAAACTCAACGGTCGTTTCCTGCTTCTCCTTTTTATCTCATAAATCCTGTCGATTCCCTTTTTGTTGGAAAGGGCACAGCCCAGCCCGTAGACAGTATCGGTAGGATAGATGATGACACCCCCATCCTGCAAGATATCAACGGCCTTCTTGATCAACCGCATCTGAGGATTTTGACTGTTTATGGATAGATACATATTATTACATTATTCTGATTCTAAATTCCGCTTATTATGCAATTTTAATTATCTACCAGAAACAGGCGTCTTTATCAATGAACATATTGAATCTCTTTCAGACCCGGCCATTCCTATTTTCTTCATCTTTGCTCAATTTATATTGGATACTGTCCACGAGGGCAAGCCAGCTTGCTTCGATGATGTTTGTAGATACACCCATAGTGCTCCATATATCCTCGCCATCGGTTGAATCTATAAAGACCGTTACCTTTGCCGCTGTTCCCTCGCAGCCTTCGAGGATCCTTACTTTAAAATCCACGAGATGCACCCCGTTGATCTGGGGATAAAATTTTATCAATGCCTTTCTTAGGGCATTATCCAGGGCATTCACCGGGCCATTGCCCTCTGCGGCAGTCAATTCTTCCTCACCGCCCACTGTTATCTTAATCGTAGCCTGTGATATTGGCGGATTATTTCCTGTCTTTGCATTGATTACCTGAAAGCTCTCAAGAATAAACGGATCTATGAATTCGCCTTTTATTCTTCTCATCAATACGGCAAGGGATCCATCGGCTGTGTCAAAATTATACCCCTGATCTTCCATAATCTTTACCTGTTGAACAATCTTTCTACTGACGGACGTTTCCTCACCTAAGTCCATGCCAAGTTCCCTTGCTTTGTACGCAATATTGCCTTTACCTGAAAGGTCCGAAACCAGCACCCTCTGCTGATTTCCTACCAGCTCCGGTTTGATGTGTTCATATGCCGCTGGATTCTTCAATACTGCATCAACGTGGACACCTCCCTTATGGGCAAATGCACTGCGGCCTACGAATGGCCTGGAATTGAGGGGGGGGATATTCGCAACATCACTTACGTAATTAGAGAGGTGGGTTAATTGCTTTATAGATGCGTCGGGCAAACATCTCTTATTCATTTTCAGCTGGAGATTACCGATTATGGAGATGAGGTCGGCATTCCCGCACCTTTCTCCATATCCGTTGATCGTTCCATGAACCATTCTGACACCATGGAGGACTGCCGCCAGGGAATTGGCCACGGCAAGGCCGCAATCATTATGGGTATGAATGCCCAGAAGATGGTGAGGCACAGAAGGGATAATCTCATCAATGATCGTGATCAGATCACCGGACATCGTCCCCCCATTAGTATCACACAGCACAATCATGTCAGCCCCGGCAGAAAGGGCAGCCTCTATCACCTTGCGCGCACAACCGGGATTATTCTTATATCCATCGAAAAAATGCTCGCATCAAAGATGACTTCCTTACCTTTTGATTTCAGGAATTCAATAGAATCACGAATCATTTCTAAATTTTCATCGGGTGATACATTGAGAATGTCCGAGAGATGAAGATCCCAGCTCTTGCCGAAAATGGCTACGGACGGCGTTTCCGCTTCCAGCAGAGCCATTATATTGGGACAAGTTGCAGCTTTCATATACGGCTTCCTGGTGCTGCCGAATGCGGTGAGACGCGCGTGCTTGAATGACATGCCCTTGGCCATCTCAAAGAAACGCATATCTTTCGGATTTGATCCCGGCCACCCGCCTTCAATGTAGTGAAAACCAATCTCATCAAGACGCTGGGCAATGCGTAACTTCTCTTCAGCCGAAAAATTTACCTGCTCCCCCTGTGTCCCGTCCCTCAATGTAGTGTCGTAAATCAAAACATCCGACGAATCCATAACTCCCTCCTATTCCAAAAAAAACCGCTACCAGATGACCTGATAACGGATTCTTGCTGCTCTATTGCTTCTATCGAAACACTACACCACTACCAGGCTTCCTATGTAAGTAGCCTAATTATACCCTCAATACTAATCGGCCTGATGGTACACGTGCTTCGCGTCATACAAACAACTATGTCCTTTTACCTGTGAACTTAACTCTTAGTTTTTTTGTAAGATATATTACACCATTTGTCAACAGAAAAAGTTGTCATTGCTTTTCCGGAAATAGTGAAGAAGAAATGCACTGCACAGAAGATATCCCAAAATAATAAAATTTGACGTCAATTCCACCGTAGTATACGTAAGCGGTTATACTTCCTGAAGGAGACGAACCATGAACGGCACCGACGAGAAAGCGCCAGAAATCAGGATAGACCAGGACAATCTCTACCATGAGGAGACCTTCACCGATCTGAAGGTCGGGTGGATACGCCGACTCACTCCCGTGACACCCGACGGCAACAGAGATAAAAAGCGCGAATCCCTTTTCATCGGACAGTCACAACTGGCCACACCCCAGGGCCCCATACCTATTCAATGTCAGATACCGGCGAAGACGCTACCGGAGGCCATAAAAAATTTTCCTGAAGTCATGGAGCTGACAATAAAGAATATGATTGAGCGGGCCAAGGAAATACAGCGCGAGTCCACCTCACGGATTATCAAGCCCTAGCAAAAGCCGAAAAAGAGAGAGGACTTGCCGCAGATTCAGACATCCTCTTTCTTAATAAAGTCGATGGCATTCTTGAAAATGGCCAGGCCCATCCCCTCTTCGGGCAACTTTTCCCTCGTCCAGCGGGGGTGGTTGGTGCGGTGGAGATAGGCTTCCGGATGCGGCATGAGACCGAATATCCGTCCCGTTTCATTGCAGATCCCGGCGATACCGTCAATGGCGCCGTTCGGGTTTGCCGGATAGTCCATCGTGGCATCCTTGAAATCCTCGTGGCAGTACTCTACGACAACTTGATGATCTCTGTGAAGTCTTTCTAAGATATCCTTATCCTTCGTGACGAACTTCCCCTCGCCGTGTCTTACGGGAAGATAAATACCGGTCACGTTTTTTGTAAAAATGCAGGGGGAATCAGGGTTGACCCTGAGATATACCCAGCGGTCCTCAAATCTGCCGGAATCATTGAAGGTGAGGGTCGTTGTCTGATTCCGGTAATCGCCGTCAAAACCGGGCAGCATCCCAAGTTTGACGAGCAACTGAAATCCGTTGCAGACGCCCAGGATAAGCTTACCCCGGCTGATGAACCTGGCAAACTGATCGTAGAGGTTTTCTGACTTTCCTTTGACTTTCGCATGCAAAATACGGTTGGCTCCCGCTTTTGCCGAGCCGAGATCATCGCCGTCGAGAAACCCTCCGGGCAGGTTAAGGAAATGGTAATCATCGAGGCTTTTTTCACCGTAAAGTAACATACTGATGTGCACAATATCCACTACATCAGAGCCTGCAAGCCTGCAGGCATGCGCCATTTCCATTTCGCAGTTGGTTCCGTTCCCCGTAATGACGATCGATTTAACCTCTTTCGACATGATACATTCCTTCACTTGAAGATAATAACGCTTCCCCTTTTTTCAAATGGGGGCATGCATGTTTCGAACGCT
Source organism: uncultured Syntrophaceae bacterium (assembly GCA_903893135.1). Lineage (GTDB taxonomy): Bacteria > Desulfobacterota > Syntrophia > Syntrophales > UBA2185 > Fen-1135. Next base: position 4,455 of record CAITLA010000130.1, read on the forward strand.
AAAAATTCAACGGCCTTTGCCACACCGCTTTCAACTCGTTGATATCTTCCTCGATGATCCTCTCGCCATCAATTCCATCTATTTTCAATAGCCCTTCCGCAAGCACTTCTCCCACCTGGCTCATGGCGATTCCCTTCATCATAGCTTCGAAAGATTTCTTTGCCGCGGGCGAGATTGTGACAACGAACCTGCTCTGCGATTCCGAAAAGAGGAGTGTGTCGTTGCGGTCAATACCGGGAGAGGGGAACAGGGCAAGGTGCATCAGCATGCCCAGTCCTCCGGCGAATGCCGTCTCAGCAATGGCGACACCTGCACCTCCGTCAGAACAGTCATGACAGGAAGCCACCAATCCCACATTCATGGCTCTACTCAACGCATCGTACAATGCCTTCGCCTTTTGCGCGTTAACCTTTGGAACCTGATTCCCTGTGAAGCCATGCATGGCATACCACTCAGAACCGCCCAATTCACGATATGTCTCACCCAGGATATAAACTAAATCTCCCGGGCGCTTCGCATCCAGAGTGACCGCTCTACGGACATCTTCGATTTTTCCCATCGTGGAAAACAGAAGCGTCGGCGGGATGGAAATTTTCACATTTCCGATGTGATAGTCATTCTTCATACTGTCTTTTCCGGAAATGCACGGCACACCAAAGGCTCTCGTATAATCGTATAGAGCCTTGTTCGCCCGCACAAGCTGGGCCAGTTTATACTCACCATCGGGAGTCTTCTCCGACTGCACAGGATCACACCAGCAGAAGTTATCGAGCCCCACCATGAATTCGACGCTTCCACCGACAGCTATAGCATTCCTTATGGCCTCATCAATCGCGCATGCAGCCATGTGGTAGGTATCAATATCACCATACCGCGGACAGATGCCGTTGGCCACAACCACTCCTTCGAAGGAAGTCAGGATGGGCCGGATGACGGCGGCATCACTGGGCCCGTCATTGCATACCCCGACAAGCGGTTTTACGACGCTTCCACCCTGCACCTCATGATCGTACTGCCTGACGACTGCCTCCTTACTGCAGATATTGAGTCTCCCCAGCATGTCTTTCAATGCCTGCCCCATATCGGCGGGCTCGGGAAAATCAGGCTCCGGATAAATGCGCCGTTGCCATTTCGCGTGCAACTGCATCTGGGGAACCCCATCGTGGAGAAAATCCATCTCCAGATAGGCGACGGTC
>CAITLA010000131.1 GCA_903893135.1 uncultured Syntrophaceae bacterium
CGGCAATCATGATGTATGAATGCACGAAATAGGGGTCAGGGGTGAGAAAAATGGGATCGTATATTCAGATCATTACAACGACGGAAAAGAAGGAAGATGCCGAAAAAATAGCCATGACCCTGGTTGAGAAGAGGCTCGCAGCCTGTGTGCAGATAGCGGGGCCCATAACCAGTCTCTACAGATGGAAGGGGAACATCGAAAGAGCCCAAGAGTGGCAATGCTGGATAAAAAGCAAAGAGGCTCTTTACAAAGAAATTGAAAAAGCCATCAAATCTGTTCATCCTTATGAAGTGCCGGAAATCATCGCTATGCCAATTGTCGCAGGGAGCCGTGACTATCTGGAATGGCTTGAAAGTGAAGTCACCTAAACAACAACATTGAAACGGCTGTTATGTGATACCGCTCAAAAAATTTGTGTGAAAAAGGAAATGGCCATATTACTTGCAGGCGACATTGGCGGAACAAATACTCGCCTCGGAATCTTCTCAAAAGAAAAAGGGTTACGTTCGCCTCTAGTAGAGGCGGACTTTCTGAGCGGACAGTTTCCTGATTTCATAACCATCGTGCGAGCATTTCTCAAAGACGTTAATATTAGAACGGATGCGGCCTGCTTTGGTGTAGCGGGCCCGGTCATGAAAGGCGCCGCCAAGATTACCAACCTGCCTTGGATCATCGATGAAAAGAAACTCGGCAAGGAACTGAACCTGCCATTCGTCAGACTGCTGAATGATCTTGAGGCCATTGCTTACGCGGTGCCCCTTCTGGAGCCGTCGGATCTGCATACCCTTAACGAAGGCAGACCCGTCTCCACAGGCAGCGTAGCTGTCGTTGCCCCGGGCACCGGTCTTGGGGAGGCATTTCTGACGTGGGACGGAACACAATACCGCGGGCAACCCTCAGAGGGAGGCCATGTGGATTTTGCTCCCAGCGATGATCTGGAGAGGGAACTATTGATTTACCTTCAGGAGAAACTCGGCCACGTCAGTTATGAAAGCGTTTGTTCAGGACCAGGAATATTAAATATATATTGTTTTCTGCGTGAGAAGTGCTATGCTGAGGAACCATCCTGGCTCTCCGAGCGGGTGGCGGGGGAAAATGACCCTGTACCGGTCATCATAGAGTGCGCTTTAGATCGCGTTTATTGCTGTGATCTCTGTGTGATGACTCTTAACCTTTTTGTTTCCATCCTGGGAGCGGAAGCAGGGAATTTGGCCCTCAAAGTGATGGCCACGAATGGTGTTTATTTAGGGGGAGGTATTCCTCGCCGCATACTGCCAATTCTTACAAATGGACTGTTTGTGAAATCCTTCCGATACAAAGGACGAATGTCTGACCTGGTTTCACAAATACCGGTCTTCGTCATACTTAATCCCCGAATTGCCCTTCTGGGTGCAGCAGGTTACGGTTTTGAACACTATCAAGGCCCCAATATTACATACGGGGGGTGAATAATGTATATGAGAACGTTATGTATTTTCACCCTGGTATTTTGTTTGGCGATTTCAGGCTGCGCAGCACTGGATTTTTCCGGTAGAAATACAACGGAGGAATTGCAAAGGTCCAAGGCATCCATAGCCCAGCTCAACGAGCAGATGGCATCTGTGAATAAGGATTTGACCTTGTTGAAGTCACGGGTGCAAAAGATGAAAGAGGCGGAAACTGCCACGAAAGATAGTTCCGTGGCAGGCGAGACGGGCACCCCCAAAGAGAAAGAGGCCGCCGTTTCCGAGACGGGCAAAAAAGAACAGGTCAAGGAAGTCGACATCTCCAAAAGAGATGAAATGAAGAAATCAGCCGATGAAAAACAGGCTGTGGGAGGAAAAGAGACAAGCATTAAAAGTCTTAAAATAAAAGTCTTAAGTGGAAATGGCAAATTACCTACTGCGAGACAAATGTCAAAGAAACTTATAGAAATGGGTTACAGAGTTGGAGACATAGGAACAGCAACTAGGGCGGATTATGCGGTAAATACGATTTATTTTGCTTCAGACTATAAGACAGAAGCGCAGCGTTTGGCGGCCCGGTTGGGAGGCAAGACCATCGCCAAGCCTCTGACCTGGTCCTCGGTTTATCATATCATTGTTGTTGCGGTACCATGAGATTCACGGTTAGACTTTGATACACCAGACTTGCAGAGTGAATTCTCAAGTTGTAGCTTGCGGTAATGAAAGGAGGGAAATAGAGTTGAAGTACAGCGAAATCCAAAAATTGGCTAAGAACATGGGAATCAACACGTATCAGATGAAGAAACATGCTGTGATCCTGGCAATTCAGAGGGCGGAAAATAATATCGAATGCTTCGGCACGGTCAGGGTGGAATATTGTCAGGAACTTTCATGCCTGTGGAGGGAAGACTGCGTATCTCTGAACAAGAGCAACCAGAGCAATTGGTCATAATGCTAATCTTCGTCTTGCCTGCAAACTCCTAAAGTCTTGATCATGTAGATCCGCGTCTTAAAAGATGACATTATCGTTTGGGTATTGATACTTTTCCAATTTAGCGGATGTTATCTCAGAAGCTCTTTCGCCTTCCCTTAACAGGGTTCTACAGCCCCCGGGCTCTCACACCTCCAAGCGCATGCCATTGCCTTTCCTGGACAATTTCATTTTGCGACTTTTACTTTGCTTTATGCGCGGGTTTCGACTTCGCCCGCTCTTTTGCTCTAAGCTTCAGACTTTTCTTTCGTCTTCGCCGTTTGCGGTCAAGTTCCTTTTTCCGCTCGATCTTCTTGTGTCCGCCCATGATGCCTCCTTGTCTTTATTGGGATAAATTTGCGATCGTGGTGAGAATAGGGCAAGAACGCCCATGTGTCAAGTATTAAGGATATTTCTTGACTCGAGGCTGAATTTTTTTGTTTCGCCTGATTTTTTTATTGCGGCTGATTATCGTCCGGTTTCTCGGGTGTTTCTGATATTACATGTTTTCTTTTCAGCGAATCTATCAATTTATCCCGGTAGAAATAGGCAATCACAAGCAGAAGACAGCTTACACCGGCAATGAACAGGAGTTCTCTGTATTGATTATTGCGGGCGCAACTGCCGCTCACGGAGAGCAGTGTCGTCCCGAGCAAGCGTCCCACTGTCGAAATGCCCAAGAAATGGGACGTCTTCATGTGGCTGAGACCCATTATATAACAGAGATAATCTTTGGGAAAACCGGGAATGAGAAACAAAAGGAAGGAAACGAAGAGACCGCGGTGTTCCAGGAAGTAATCGTACTTTTCAATAATCGCGGGCTTTACAATCCTCTCCACAAGGGGCAGTCCAAAGAACCTGGCAAGCGCGAAGGCTATCCAGGAGCCGATCGTAAGACCAATGGTGGAATAAACCGTACCCAGAAAAGCGCCGTAAACATACCCGCCGATAAGACCGGTGACTTCACCGGGTATCGGGGCTGCTACCACCTGCAGGATCTGAAGACCAATGAAGACAATTTCATCATACGGATGAAAGGAGTTAATGAACGCGATAGCTTTGCGCTGACTCGCGAAGTATATATAGAGGTCATAGTGGATAAATAGAAAGCTCGAAAGGATAATAAAGACGAGAAGAATTACGATTCTAAATGCAAGACGTCCGTTCATCAAGGGGATCCGGTTATTTTGTTCATTCCTTCTTATCTTCTATCTTCTTGCCTTCTCCCGCATTGCCCGGCTTCTCGTCCGGCTCCGCCATCGCCTTCTTGAAGCCTTTTATGGCCTTGCCGATGGAGTTTCCCAGTTCAGGAAGTTTACCTGGCCCGAAGATAATTAGAACAATAACCAATATAACCAGAAGATGCATTGGCTGAAAAAGACCTTCCAACATGGTCTTGGCCTCCTATTTGGGTTTAAATGATTCTATTTGGAATCCTTGCCGCAGTAAGGAATGGAAGCATTATGTCGGTATCTATGCTCATACTTTTCATTGGATGTCCAGAGTTTTTCCCAGGTGTGGATAAACGGCGCGACATGTACAATGCGCCTCATCTTATTTGCGGAGCGATCCTCTGCTTAACCTTTGAAGTTCTTCGTCTATTGCCTCTATCTCTTTGGGATCCTTCGAATGGTCTCGTAAGGTAGTCAAATAAGCAAGAGCTGATTCCCTGTCTCCGAGATTCCGTTTTAAAATTGCAGGCAGTATCTTTACGATAGGAGGGGCATAGGGCGCATGTGCAGCTTTCAGGGCGTATTGATACGCAAGATCGTCATCCTTAAATCTGATTTTCGCCACGTAAGAGACCTGCCAGGGAAGCTTCCAGTCATCGGGAAATTTATCCTGCGCTTCCTCTAAATAATTGAAAATCAGTCGGCCATCGGAATCTTTTCTATAACTCATATAATATACGGCAAAGAAAAAAGGGCCTTTGTTATAAGGGTCGAGCCTTGTGATCACACGCATGTAATTCAACAGGCCCTTATAGTCCCACTCATAACAATCAACAGGGTGAGCGGAGAGGAGGTAGAGGGAGAGAAGCAGGCTCGCAAACCTATCCTGGTCAAGGGATACAAATTTCATCCAGGGAAGATTCAGCTTGGGAACCACTTTGTATTGATTTTTTGATTCACTGCCCTTCCATCCCACATCAACAAGAAAGGCATGAAGGCCAAGGAGGATCAGGAGCGCACACGGCAAAAGAACCTTTTTGAAAATGTCCTTTTTTGCGGGCATTTAAAAATCCCTCTTCCTGATATCGATGACAATTATGAGAAAGAGAATGGCAAGGTAGAGAGCGGCGTAACCTGCGGGGAAAAGGATATCGGTCCAGGAGACAGGCCCATGTTCCAGTACGGCCGCCTGGGCGCTAAAGAGGCCGAGAGATGGAAAGAGATAATAGAAAACCTTGAGGGCAGGAACCCATGCGGAAGCCATATTCATGCCGATATCAACCATCTTTTTTGTACTGTGTCCTATTATATAAAAGCCGGCGACCCCGAGAATGGAAGACGGAAGTGACCGCAATCCGAGCGTAATCGCGAGCGCTGCCATAATCATTACCAGTTGTTCAAAAAGACAGAGAATGTAATGAACGGCAAGAGGCTTTGCAGGCCCCACCCCCAATATGAGAGCGCCTGCAAAAGAAATCATAGTTATGCCGAGAGATATGAGCGAAAAGGCAATGAATTTGCCGAGGATATATTCATGCCTGGCTATTGGTTTCGTAATCACCATGAAAATTGCCTTTGAATCAATCTCCCGATACATTGAACTTACGACGAGGAGAACAATAAAAACAGAAGCGGCCAATGCAGTAAGTGCGATGTATGAACGGTTAAGAGCTTCTTCTCCGGCAACTATACTGGTCTCTCTCATAAAGAAGGTAAAGGCAATTACGAAGAGCATTAACGGCACAAATCCCCAGAATAATCTGTCCCTCCTCACCTCTTGAAGAGTGTAGATGGATACGATGCCGATTCTGCTCATAGATAAACTGCCACTTTTTTATGACGTTCGGTTTGAACGGATCACCTGCAGGAAGGCATCCTCGAGGGAGCGTCCGCCGTATGACCTCAGTTCTTCCGGTTTGCCGTCGAAGATTTCCTTCCCCTCATGAATGATAACCAATCTGTCCGCTATTTCTTCAAGATCCGTCAATATGTGGGAAGAAAAGAAGAGTGTCTTTCCTTTCTTGCGGAGCGTGCCCAATGCGTCCTTAACAACTACCCGCGCGCCGGGGTCGAGTCCGCTCAAAGGCTCGTCGAGGATGATGATTTCTGTATCCGGCAGCATGGCCGCGAGTAAGCCGAGTTTCTGACGCATGCCTTTTGAATACGTTCTTATCGGCTGTGACAATACATTCACCTGCAGTTCAAGTGTGTCGGCGAATTCGTCAACCTCGCTTTGATTCAGGTTCCCGCCGCTGAGGCGGAGCATATAAGAAACGAAGTCATACCCGGTGAGATAAAGAGGCGGCGAAAAATCCTCAGGTAGAAAAGACGTGCTTAATCTTGCCATCCTGTCAATGGCTGCCAGGTCATTGATCAGCACCTCACCATCGAAGTTAATGATAAGCCCGACAATTGTTTTCAGCAGTGTAGTTTTCCCGGCGCCATTAAGTCCTACAAGGCCCACAGATTCGCCAGTCCGAATATTCAGATTGATCTCCGAAAGGGCTTGCGTCTTTCCGTAAAATTTGGATAAATTTTTAATTGTTATGGACATGCGAGGATATGTAAACCGCCAAGGGGCTATATTATTTTTCCTGTTCTTATCCAATCATACCGTCTGAGCCTTTTTTTTATTGAAAAAAGACGGCCTTGTCAAGTTTTTGTAATTCTAATCTTCTTGTCTTACCGTTTGTGTTAGTATATAAACTTCGAAACTGAAAAATTTACTTCACCAGTTGGCGCTCAAAATAATTTTGATGACACGGGAGATGTGACATGACTGATCAGGCGACATTCGAAGATAGATGCATTAATACCATACGCTTTCTCGCTGCCGATGCCGTAGAGAAGGCCAAATCGGGACATCCCGGTATGCCCATGGGCGCGGCGGCAATGGCTTATACACTCTGGACGCAACACCTGAAACACAATCCTGCAAATCCCATGTGGAGCGACCGGGACCGCTTTGTTCTCTCTGCAGGACATGCATCAATCCTCCTCTATGCCATGCTCCATCTTACCGGCTATGACTTGTCTCTTTCCGATTTGGAGTCATTTCGTCAATGGGAAAGCAAGACACCCGGTCACCCGGAACGCCACTGCGCTCCTGGTGTCGAAGTAACCACAGGCCCCCTTGGCCAAGGTCTCGGCAACGCCGTGGGTATGGCTATGGCGGAAGCACACCTTGAAGCGAGATACAATCGACCCGGCCATAAGATCGTCGACCACTTCACATATGTGTTTGCCAGCGATGGTGATCTGATGGAAGGTGTGACATCCGAGGCATGTTCTCTGGCGGGACACCTCGGTCTCGGCAAGCTCATAGTCCTCTATGACGATAACCGCATTTCTCTTGCCGGAACGACATCACTGACTCTTACCGAAGATACCGGAAAGAGGTTCAAGGCGTATGGTTGGCACGTAGGACATGTGGAAGACGGGAATGACGTTCCCTCAATTGATCGTGCCGTAAAAAAAGCAAAGAGGGAAAAGTCGCGTCCTTCGATTATTTTCGTCAGAACCACCATAGGGTATGGGGCGCCCCATAAACAGGGGACATTTGAAGCCCACGGTTCACCACTCGGCGCAGAGGAACTATTGGCAGCAAAGAAATCCCTCGGCTGGCCCGCGGAACCCGCCTTTTACATTCCTGATGATGTCCTTGCCCAGTTTCATAAATCCCTCAAACGGGGCCGCACGTGGAATGCCAAATGGGAGCAGTCCCTCAAACGGTACAGCGATGATTTCCCCGATTTAGCCGCCGAATTTCTGCGCGTCATGGAAGGAAATCTTCCCGAAGGGTGGGAATCAAAGCTTCCTGTATATCCGGAGGGATCCAAGGATGTAGCGACCCGCAAGGCATCGGAAAGTGTCATGCAGAGCCTCGCTCCCCTCTTGCCGGAACTTATGGGCGGCTCAGCAGACCTCAATCCATCCACCTTCACCTGGCTTAAAGGGTGTGGTGATTTTCAAAAACCTGATGCACCGCAGGGAGATACTCAGGGAGCTGTCGGCGGTGAATGGGGTTACACAGGTCGCAATATCCATTTCGGCGTGCGTGAACATGCCATGGGCGCCATCGCTTCCGGCATGGCCCTTCATGGAGGGTTTATCCCATATACCGCTACATTCTTAACATTCTGCGATTACATGCGTCCGCCCATGCGTCTGGCTGCCCTCATGGGTCTTCGGGTCATCTATGTTTTTACTCATGACAGCATCGGTCTCGGTGAAGACGGACCGACACATCAGCCTATCGAGCAGATCATGAGTTTGCGGGCTGTGCCAAATTTGACCGTTATCCGTCCCGCCGACGCCGGCGAGGCCGTGGAAGCCTGGAAGGCCGCGCTCCTTAAACATGATGGTCCTACAGCGCTGATTTTTACCCGTCAGAATCTGCCCGTCCTGAGCCGGGCCGAACTTGCACCTGCCAGCGGTCTCCAGCGTGGCGGGTACATCCTCTGGGAATCCGCTCCCGGCAAGCCCGATATGATCCTGATCGGCACCGGGTCGGAAGTATCGATTACCCTGGAAGCGGGGAGACGTCTGTCGTCGGACTTTCGGGTAAGGGTCGTATCTCTCCCGAGTTGGAGAATTTTTGACAGCCAGCCGTCTGAATACCGCAATCATGTACTCCCTGCGGACGTTAGGGCCAGGGTCGCCGTGGAGGCCGGCATAAAACTTGGCTGGGAGCACTATGTGGGACTCGATGGAGCGGTTGTTGGAATGGACGGTTTTGGCGCAAGCGCCCCGTATAAAGTTCTCTATGAAAAGTTCGGCATCACCGCAGAACATGTAGTTCAGGCTGCAAGGGCATTGATGAAGTGAAGCCTTCCACACGATCCTTTATCCGTGAGTACCGCCTTACGCCGGGACACTCTTTCCTGGACTGGATGCACGGATATAACTATGGGCGCTGTCCTTATTTTTACATCGGTATTTGAGAGGTTTGAGCTATGATAATGTCGCGCCGCTGTTGTTTAATTTTCCTGTTAATATTTGCTGTAATTCTGCCCGGCCTTGCCTGGCCTATGGCTGGCCACTGCTCAACCCTCTATGAGCGGTCGCTGAAGAAACTGGAAAGCAATCTTCAAACTGCGTCTCCCGATGATTTTATGTTTGTCGTTCTGGGCGACAGCAGGGACAATGATGAAATATTCAAGAAAATCCTTACCGCTGCATCTAAACTGAGGCCTCTTTTCATCCTGCACGGAGGAGACACGGTCTTTACGGGCAGGGAGAAAAAGTTTAACCACTTTCTCGATATCGCGGAAAGCACGTTGCCCGACACACCGATTTTCGTGGTCATCGGTAATCATGAACTAACGAACAATATAAAGAGTCCGCACGGCAAACAAATATTTCAAGAAAAGATAGGCCCGCTAAATTATGTTTTGGACGTGAAGAAGCTGGGCATGCGGATTGTCGCCCTGGACAACTCCCTGTATGAGCTGACTCCGACAGAGCTGCAATATCTGGAGGAACAACTGACGTCAAAGAGGAAATATAAATTTGTAATTATGCATATACCGCCGGAAACCCAGAAATGGCAGCACAACCACTGTTTTACAAAAGGAGCAGACAGGCTCAAACAGATCATGGCAGAGAAGAAGGTCTCCGTTGCTTTTTTCAGCCACCTTCACCTCTACGCTCAAGATGAAGTGAAGGGCGTGAAATATATAATCACCGGGGGCGCCGCTGCTCCACTCCATATAAATATTCCTTTCGGTGAGCATTCTTATCATTTCATTGTCGTCAGAGTGAAGGACGGCAAGGTCTCAACAGAAGTCATCCGCATTCACCAAGATGTGCAGAAAGCTCCTTCACCCACGGAATAAAAGGAATCATTTATGGCCAGCTCGGAAAATGCGACCGGAAATATTCCAAACCGTCTGATCCATGAGAAGAGCCCATACCTGCTCCAGCACGCCTATAATCCCGTTGACTGGTACCCGTGGTGCAGGGAGGCATTTGATAAAGCGCGTACAGAGGATAAGCCCGTTTTTCTCTCTGTGGGTTATTCGACATGCCACTGGTGCCACGTCATGGCCCATGAGTCCTTTGAAGATCCGGAAATCGGGAGACTCCTCAATGAGGTTTTCGTCTGCATCAAGGTTGATCGTGAAGAGCGTCCCGATATCGACAAGGTTTACATGAACGCCTGTCAGATGATGACAGGGGCCGGAGGTTGGCCGCTCACCATCGTGATGACCCCCGACAGGAAACCCTTCTTTGCTGCTACCTATATTCCCAAGGAAAGCCGCTTCGGCAGGATCGGGCTGCTGGAAATGATACCCAGAATCAAAGAGATATGGAAAGAACGTTATTATGACATTTTGAAATCAGCCGATGAGATAGTATCCTCCATGCAGCAGAAGACATCAGAGATCAAGGGCGAGGCTCTGACGAAAGATATTATCCGTAAAGCTTATGAAGGGCTCGCGGCGCTCTACGATGAAGAATATGGGGGATTTGGCCAGGCGCCTAAATTTCCCACTCCCCACCAGTTGCTCTTTCTTATGCGTTACTGGAAATGGAACGATGAGACAAAGGCATTGGAGATGGTTGTAAAGACACTCCAGGCAATGCGTTGCGGCGGTATTTATGATCACGTCGGCTTCGGCTTCCATCGGTACAGCACTGATGAGCGGTGGCTCGTGCCCCATTTTGAAAAGATGCTCTATGACCAGGCCATGCTGGCCATGGCCTATACGGAGGCATATCAGGCAACGGGAGATGAATTCTTCAAGAGAACGGCATGTGAAATATTCAATTACGTCCTTAGAGATATGAAGTCGCGGTCAGGCGCTTTCTGCTCGGCTGAGGATGCGGACAGCGAAGGCGAAGAGGGAAAATTCTACTTCTGGACACAAGACGAAATCAGAGGGTTGCTGGGACCATCCGAAGCGGAGCTGGTAATGAAGGTGTTTCAGGTGGATAAGGCGGGAAATTTTGTCGATCAGTTGACGGGAGAAAGAACGGGCCATAATATTCTTCACATTAAGAAGCCCGCCCATGAACTTGCTTTATCTCTGGGAATTTCCGAAGAGTCGCTCCGCCACAGGTTCTCTGCGGCACGGCTTTCGCTGTTTGCTGCCCGCGACAAGCGCGCCCGTCCCTACAAAGATGATAAAATCCTTGTGGACTGGAACGGCCTCATGATCGCTGCCCTGGCGAAGGCTGCGCAGGCCTTTATGGACAAGGTTTACCTCAAGGCAGCGCAAAACGCCGTAAAATTCATCCTGAATAATATGCGTGAGCTCGATGGAAGACTTTATCACAGGCACCGCGAGGGAGAGTCTGCCATAATGGCTAATCTCGATGATTATGCCTTTTTGATCTGGGGACTGATAGAGTGTTACGAAGCGTCACATGATGCTTCATTTCTTAAGACGGCATTGAGGCTTCAAGAAGATTTAACGAAGCACTTCTGGGATAAGGAAAACGGCGGCTACTATTTCACGCCTGATGATGGTGAAGACCTGATTGTACGCGAGAAGGAGATCTATGACGGCGCCATTCCGTCGGGAAACTCCGTGGCCATGTTAAACATGGTACGTCTTTCCAGACTTACGGGCAATGCAAAACTGGAAGGGCAGGCGGTGGATATCAGCCGTGCCCTTGCGGGTTCTGTCGGGCGCATGCCTATGGGGCACACCCAATTTATGATGGCCCTGGGTTTTCTGATATATCCCTCTTATGAAATCGTGGTTGCCGGCAGGCCCAAAGCGGATGATACGGAGCGAATGTTGCACGCGCTGAGAAAACTTTTTCTCCCTAACGCAGTTGTCCTTCTCTGTTCCCCGGAGGATGAATCCTCCGATATAGCCAGCATCGCACCC
>CAITLA010000132.1 GCA_903893135.1 uncultured Syntrophaceae bacterium
ATGCTCCAGAAATCAGACGGCTGTTGGATCATTCAGGTTACCTGCGGCGATGACTGGCTAATGGTTTGTCCATAAATCGACTTGATCGATACTAAATGCAATATAGGGGAAGGCAGTTCCCCTGTCAAGTATACTAAGCGAGCTGTAAAATGGGAGTATAGACAAATATAGAAGGAACGGGCAGGCACCGAACCAGAAATTCGCCAAAGCAAGATCAGCGGATTTGACAAAATCCCCGTTCACCGGCTAAGGGCCATTCGGACTAAGTTTGTTTCTCTATCATTACCTTAAAAAAGGCCAACGCCCATCGAATCAAATCCCAGCCATTGTTCTTGTCTTGCTATCTTCCGGGTATCGTAAAACCATGCTCAATATGAATCCGGCAAGGGGAATAATCATTATCGATTCCAGGGCGGCCGGCACGCCAAAATGATCCGCAATGACTCCGAGCAGCGTCACGCAGATGCCGCCTGCTCCGATAGCAAAACCTACCATGAGACCGGAGGCAACACCGAGATTCCTCGGCAGCAACTGCTGCGCCATGACAACGGTAACAGAAAAGGTTGAAATCAAAGTCAAGCCGAGAAGACCCAGTACGACAAACAACATGTAGCCATCAACGATGAATATTAACGGCAGGAGAAGTGTGCTGAAAAACATGGATATTATCAGATAGCGTTTATGGCCCCATCTGTCAGCCAAAGGCGCTCCGCCCAAAGTACCAATGGCTCCACCGAGAAGAAATACAAATACGAGCTTCCCCGCATAGAGAGGGTCTCCCTTGAGATGGTTTATGTAGTAAAACGGGATGTAAGTCATAAGGCCCATCTGCGTCCAGGATCTCATGATCACAATTGCGATTAGTATTGATAGAGATATGTAAGCGCCCTTTTGTCGCTCCTGTGCAAACACTTTTTCCGCTGTCCTGCCTTTTTTTAATTCAGTAATGGATATGTCCCGCCAATAGAAGATTATAATTGCGACAAAAACCAATGACGGGATAATAATAACGGCCAGTGAAGAAAATCCCATGTATTTGATTATGTAAATAGAGATTATAGGGCCGATGGCAAACCCCATATTTCCGCCTACCGAAAATATGGCCATCCCCGTTGCCCGCTTTTCGCCAGTAAAAAAATGGGCGGTCTTGTATCCTTCGGGATGGTATGACGCAATACCGAATCCGCTCACTATGACAAGCATGAGAATAAGTGCGTAACTTGAAGAGAATGACAATAAAGAGAATCCAACACCGGCGCAGAGGCACCCAATAGGCAGAAGAAAGGCCTTTTCCTGCCTGTCCGAAAGATATCCGAAAAGAGGCTGGAGCAGAGAGGATGTGAAGTTGGCGGCCATGAGGATGACACCGGCCATGGTGTACGAGAGGGAAAGGTTCTCTTTCAGGAAGGGGAGTATGGCGGGAAGCGCACTCTGGTATATATCTGTTACAAGGTGCCCTAATGAAAGGACCATGAGAATTTTCAGGTTGAATTTGCTCATTGTAATCAGCCGGCAATAAGAGACAGGATGCGAGGTTTATAAGAGGAAACCGCCGGCATGTCAATTGCTTTCCGCTCTTAAGAAGTATTGACTAGCTTGTAAGCAACGCATAAAATAAGAGCGTAAATACTATTAGACGGAGGCGATTGTGAAAAGAGCCCATGCACGAATCTCAGAAATACGCTTTGTCATTTTAATCATTGTGGCGGTTTTTATTTTCCTGTTACCTGTGGCCTGGGCATCGGCGGGCGAAAGAACAGGGGATGAAGATATACTAAGAGCCACTCTGGAGAACGGGTTGCGGGTCATTATTGTCCGAAACACCCAGGCTCCGGTCGTCACGACAATAGTGAATTACCTTGTTGGTTCAAACGAGGCGCCGGCGGGGTTTCCGGGGATGGCCCACGCCCAGGAGCACATGATGTTCAGGGGCAGCCCGGGCCTTTCAGCGGACCAGCTTGCAGACATCATCGCCTTGATGGGCGGAGATTTCAATGCGGACACACAACAGACGGTCACGCAATATTCCTTTACCTGCGCCCAGGAAGATCTGGACATAGCCCTGCGCATAGAATCAATCCGGATGAAGGGCGTACTCGACGGTGAGGAATCATGGAAGGAGGAAAGGGGGGCTATCGAACAGGAGGTAGCTCAGGACCTCTCCGATCCCGACTATATCTTTTACGCAAGGCTTCTTGAAATTATGTTCAAGGATACGCCGTATGCGCACACACCTCTGGGAACGGTACCTTCCTTTGAGAAGACAACAGGGGCCATGCTCAAACAATTTTACGACACCTGGTACGCACCCAACAATGCAATTTTAGTGATTGTAGGCCATGTCGAGCCCCAGACTGTGCTTAAGGAGGTCGAGAAATATTTTGCTTCCATACCGCGCAAAAGTATTCCCAAACGTCCTCCCTTACGGCTTGGACCCCTGAAACCGGAATCCTTCACGATGAGCACGGACCAGGCGCACGGGCTCGTGGCCGTCTCTTTCCGCATGCCCGGTTACGGAGGCGGCGATTACGCGGCAAGTGAGGTGCTCGCAGACGTATTGAGCAGCCAGCGGGGAAGTCTGTTCGGATTGGTGGTTGATGGAAAAGCCCTCGACAGTGACTTCAGTCTGCTCACCCTCACTGCGGCAGGCCTGGCCTACGCAGCAGCTTCCTTCCCAAAGGGAACCGATCCTCAACCTCTAATTAAGGAGATCAGGAGGATTCTCGCGGACGATGTGAAAGAAGGATTTTCCGCTGACCTTGTTGAGGCAGCCAAACGCAACAGGCTGACGCGGGCCGAACTGCAGAAAAATTCAGTTCCAGGTCTTGCCATGGCCTGGTCTCAGGCGGTGGCAGTAGAGGAAAGGCAATCGCCGGACGATACCTTGATCGCCATCCAGCAGGTTTCTGTAGCCGATGTCAACAGAGTGGCAAACAAGTACCTGCAGCTTCAGCAGTCTGTAGAAGCCACTCTCATCCCGCAAGCCGCAGGCAAGCCTGTCTCTGCGAGAACCCGGGGAGGAATGGAGTCCTTCGCACCCAGGGAGACAAAGAGCGTGGAACTGCCCGGTTGGGCAGACAAGGCATTGAAGCGGCTCTCCGTGCCGGTCTCCACGGTGAAGCCGGAGGTCATAGTTCTTCCCAGCGGACTGAAAGTCATAATACAGTATGCCTCTGTGAGCGACACTGCAAGCATATACGGCCACGTGAAAAATAATCCTAACCTTGAGGTGCCGGAGGGAAAGGAAGGGTTGGATCGTGTACTAGGCCCGCTCTTTTCTTTCGGTACAACTTCACTGGACAGGCTGGCTTTCCAGAAAGCTCTGGACGATATAGGGGCGGAAATATCTGTGGACACTGACTTCTCGCTTCAGGTACTCGCCAAACACTTTGATCGCGGTGTGGAGCTTCTTGCGGACAATCTGCTTCACCCTGCACTGCCCGAAGAGGCCTTCAAAACATTGCGGAAACAGCTGGCAGATGAGGTGGCGGGCGAACTTGAAAGTCCCGACTACCTGACAAAGCGAACATTGAAAACATCCCTCTTCCCCGGGAGCGACGCTGCCCTCCGTGAGGCCACGCCATCGACCATTTCTTCTCTGACCCCGGACGAAGTGAAATCATATTATCAAAAGGTGTTCCGCCCGGACCTGACGATAATCGTCTTTATCGGCAAAGTGAAGCCGGAGGCGGTCAGGAAGGTGATCGAGAAATACTTCGGATCATGGCAGGCCGAAGGACCGAAGCCCGATACGCTCCTGTCCTCGGTTCCGCTGAATAAACCATCTGCCACGGCCGTGCCGGACCTCAGTCGGACGCAGACGAAGGTGATTCTTACCGAGACACTCGGCTTGACCAGATCTCATCCGGATTACTATGCCCTGGAATTGGGCAATCACGTGCTGGGCGGCGCGTTCTACTCAACCTGGCTTTACCGTGATCTCAGAGAAAAGACGGGGCTCGTTTATCATGTTTCTTCATCCTTCAATGTGGGCAAAACGCGATCCCTTTATGAAGTAAGGTATTCCTGCGACCCCGACAATGTGTCTAAAGCGCGAGCCATCATCGAATATGATCTGAGAAAGATGCAGGAGGAACCCGTGACACCGGATGAGCTGAGGAAAGCTCAATCTCTGACGCTTCGAGAGATCCAGCTTGAGGAGGCAAGCGCCGACAGCATAGCGCTGGGACTTATATACAGGGCGACTAATGACTTGCCGCTCGACGAGCCTATTGTCGCTGCGCAAAGATACTTGAAAATCACTCCCGAAGAGGTACAGGCTGCTTTCTCGAAGTGGCTTCGTGTCGGTGATATGGTTCAGGTTACTCAAGGTCCCTTCCCCAGGTAACGGCAATTTTGATATTGCCACAAGAGCAGGGTTTTTTCGAACTTGACCAATCTAAGATATTTTCGCGTAATAAATAAGTGAATCCCCTATAAAACTATTCTGCGAAACGTATAATGGGCCATCCCAGGCACCAAGATGGTGCGGCAATACTTCTCGAAAAGCAGTGCCATTCATTTCTTGACAAGAAAGTGAGCACTTGCTATATGATTGAACTTATGGGAACAAGGTCAAGAATGTCACGTGAAGAAAGGCGAAAACTTATACTCATAAGAGTTCGCGAACTCTTCGCGCACAAAGGTCTCCATGGGGCTACGACGCGGGAACTGGCGCAGTCAGCCGGCATATCGGAAGGCCTGCTATTTAAGATATTCCCCACCAAAGAGAAGCTCTATCATGACATGCTTGCCCTATTCTCCGACAACATGTCGGAAAAGACAAAAAAAATAATGTCTCTCAGGCCTTCTGCCTCAACGCTCGTGCTGATCGTCCACTTATTAGTGTCAGAACTGATATCGGTCAGACTGACTGAGCGTGACGATTTTATCCGCCTTTACCTGCGCAGCCTCGCGGGGGACGGAGAATTTGCGCGTCATGTGCTGGAAGAGACTGACAGACAGGTGATCCCGATGCTCCGGGCAAATATCAAGGCAGCTATCGCATCGGGGGATGTCATGGACAGCCCGGTGCCGCATCATTTGCGCGCCTGGTTTACGGATCGTTTACCCTTCGTCATTATGACGGATTTTGTGCCGTCGGCGCCTGTGTTGAATTATGGCGTTTCGCGAGAAAAGCTCGTCAAGCATGTCGTCTGGTTTCTGCTGCTTGGGATTGGGATGAAAGAGGAGTCCATACGGCGTTATTATAATGCGAGGGCGCTGACCATTCTAAAAAGGTGATTTTGAAGCGCTATGAGTGAGGATAGGACTATGTTTCTGGCTGGAGAGAGACCGTTAATGGGCAAACGCGTGAAAGGCTCCATGCCCTCTATGATAGCCGTTTCAGGAATGATTATCGGCGTCCTCTTCGGGTGCGCCGTCGGTCTAAGGGGACGCGCTTACTATCGAATTCAAATCAAACCGCAGAGGTGTAGAATGCAGATCAATAACATCGCCAATCGAATCGTTGCCGCGCTGGTTCTCATCGGAGTCCTGACACTGACCGGTTGCGGACAGCAGAGCAAAGGCGGGCCACCACAGGGCGGACCTCCGGAAGTTGCCATTGTGGAGGTAAAGACAGAGACGGTAGCGATCACGACGGAATTGGCAGGCCGGACGTCTGCCTACCTTGTAGCCGAAGTCCGTCCTCAGGTGGGCGGCATCATCCAGAAGCGCCTCTTCAATGAAGGCGCAGATGTCAGGGCCGGCCAGGTGCTCTTTCGGATCGATGCAGCTCCCTTTCAAGCGGCGCTTGACAATGCCAAGGCTGGGCTCAGCAGGGCCGAGGCCAATCTGCAGGCGATCCGCTTGAAGGCCGATCGCTTGCGGGAATTGCTGGCTGATAAAGCGGTCAGTCAGCAGGACTGCGACGATGCGGCTGGTGCACTGAAACAAACGGAGGCGGATATCCAGTATTGGAAGGCCACGGTTGATACGGCCCTTATTAATCTGAAATACACCTCTGTCAAGGCCCCCATTTCAGGCCGCATCGGACGATCCAATGTGACGGAGGGCGCCCTGGTGACGGCACAACAGCCCATAGCCCTGGCTACCATTCAACGACTTGATCCCGTGTACGTGGATGTGCCCCAATCCACGACGGAAGTGCTGCGATTGCGGCGCCGCCTGGAGGAAGGGCACCTCAAGCACAACGGGCAGGTCCGGAATAAGGTCCGCCTTATTCTGGAAGACGACACCCGATATCCCTTGGAAGGGGCGCTTCAATTCCGCGACGTCACGGTCGATCCGACGACCGGATCGATCATTCTGCGGGTTGTCTTTCCCAACCCGAAGGGCTTTCTACTGCCGGGCATGTTCGTCCGGGCGGTGGTGGAAGAAGGCGTCAATGAGCATGCTGTCCTGGTACCTCAACAGGCCGTGTCGCGCGACCCGAAGGGGGATCCTATTGCGCTCATCGTGGATGCCGAGGGCAAGGTCCAGCAGCGGATGCTTACACTCGATCGTGCCATCGGCGATAAATGGCTTGTTTCATCCGGTCTTTCTCCCGGCGATCGGGTGATCGTCGAGGGGATGCAAAAGGTGAAACCCGGCGCTTCCGTGAAGGTTGTTCCTTTTGGGGCCGGTAGCGAAATAAATAGCGGGGAACGTAAGAATGCGGCCCCACCGGCTGCAAAGGCAAATTGACGGGGGTAGGCGATGCTGTCTAAATTCTTTCTCGATCGTCCGGTTTTTGCGTGGGTCATCGCCATCATCATCATGGTGGTAGGGGGGCTGGCAATCTACAACTTGCCCATATCGCAGTACCCACCCATCGCTCCACCATCTATATACATCAGTGCCTTTTATCCCGGGGCCTCTGCGGAGACCGTGGAAAACAGTGTGACGCAGATCATCGAGCAGAAGATGACCGGCCTCGACAGAATGATCTACCTGTCCGCCACCAGTGATTCCGCCGGAACCAGCCGTCTTGAATTGACCTTTGCACCGGGGACAGATCCGGACCTGGCTTGGGCCAAGGTCCAGAATAAGCTCCAACTCGCCATGGCAAATCTCCCTCAGGTGGTTCAGAGCCAGGGAGTAACCGTCGGTAAAGCCACGCGGAACTACCTGATGATCGTGGGGTTGATCTCGGAAGACGGCAGCATGAATGGCAACGACTTGAGGGACTATGCTCAATCGAACCTTGAGAAAGTCCTGTCGCGAGTGCCGGGCGTCGGAGAGGTGGAGAACTTCGGCTCCCAGTATGCCATGCGCATCTGGTTCAATCCCGACAAGCTGACGGATTACCGCCTGACTGTACAGGATGTCATCACGGCGCTGCGGGCGTACAACGTCGAAGTTTCCGCCGGGCAGTTTGGTGGGATGCCGGCGGTTGAGGGACAGCGCCTGAATGCGTCTATCCTTGTCCAGGGCATGCTTAAGACGCCTGATGAGTTTGCCGCCATCCCCATCCGCATCAATCCGGACAGCTCCATCGTACGGGTCAGGGACGTGGGGCGTACGGAACTGGGGACGGAGTTCTACGATGTCGATGTATTTCATAACGGCAGACCGGCTGCGGGCCTTGCCATCCGGCAGGCATCCGGCGCCAACGCGCTGGAAACGGCCGACGCAGTCAAGAACAAAATGGCGGAGATGAGCCGCTTCTTCCCTGCCGGGATGAAGGTAATCTATCCTTATGATACCACCCCGTTTGTCAAAGTGGCCATCGAGGAGGTTGTCAAGACCCTGTTTGAGGCCATCATATTGGTCTTTCTGGTCATGTATCTCTTCCTAGGGAATATCCGGGCCACCCTGATTCCGACTATTGCCGTGCCCGTGGTGCTGCTCGGAACCTTTGCGATTCTGGGTTTCTTCGGATTTTCCATCAACATGCTGACCATGTTCGCCATGGTGCTATCCATCGGTTTGCTGGTGGATGATGCCATTGTCGTGGTAGAAAACGTGGAGCGGATCATGGCGGAGGAGGGACTTTCTCCCAAGGAAGCCACTGCCAAGTCGATGGAACAGATTACCACCGCCCTGATCGGGATCGGACTCGTGCTCTCGGCGGTATTCGGGCCCATGGCGTTTTTTGGCGGTTCTACCGGTGTCATCTATCGTCAGTTTTCCGTGACCATTATCGCCTCCATGCTTCTTTCGGTTGTTGTTGCCCTGATCCTTACGCCCGTCCTATGCGCATCACTTCTCAAGCCGGTAGTAGCGGGGCACGAACCGGCCGAAAACGCGATCTTCTTTCTGCGGCCCTTTCTTTTATGGTTCGATCGTTCCTTTCTACGTTCCCGGGACCTGTTTATAAAATTGGCCGGCCGCACGCTGGTGCGAAAAAAACGATATATGATTGTGTTCGTGGTTTTGCTCGCAGTGATGGGATTGTTGTTTTTGCGTATGCCCACTGCCTATCTGCCCGACGAGGATCAGGGGATACTGCTTGCTCAGGTGATGATGCCCACGGGCTCTACCCTGGAGCAAACCAAGAAGATTGTGGACGACGTCCGTCATTATCTTGACGAGAATGAAAAAGAGACCGTGGAATCCTGTCTGACGATTTCCGGTTTCGGATATTCAGGCAGAGCGCAGACCAACGGCATGGTGTTTATCAAGCTGAAGGACTGGAAACTCCGCAACCGGTCGGACATGAGGGTAAAGGCCATTGCCGGCAGGGCCATGATGGCCTTCTCGCAAATCCGCGCCGCCTTGGTGTTCGCCTTTCCACCGCCACCCGTCATTGAGCTGGGCAACGCCAGAGGATTCGACTTTCAACTGTTGGATAGAGGGGGGCTCGGGCACGGAGCGCTGATGGCCGCCCGCAACCAGCTGCTGGGCATGGCGGCGCAGGATAAGAGCTTAGCTGCTGTCCGGCCAAACGGCATGGAAGATGTTCCCCAATACCAAATTGACGTGGATTGGGAAAAGGCCGGCGCCCTGGGGATTCCCATCACTTCCATCCACAACACTATCGCCGCGGCCTTCGGCGGCGCATACGTCAACGACTTTATTCAGGCAGGCCGGGTAAAAAGGGTGTATACTCAGGCAGACGCCCTCTACCGCATGCTGCCCAAAGATCTGGAAAAGCTCTATGTGCGGAATACTGAGGGCAAGATGGTCCCCTTTTCATCCTTTGCGTCAGGCCACTGGACGTCCGGTTCTCCCAGGCTGGAGCGCTATAACGGTTTTCCATCGCTAAACATCTGGGGAGAACCTGCGCCGGGAAAAAGCTCCGGTGAGGCTATGCGGGCGATGGAGGAAATCGTTTCAAAATTGCCTCAGGGAATAGGGTATGAATGGAACGCCATTTCCTATCAGGAGCGGATGTCCGGTACACAGGCGCCCCTCCTGTACGCCTTTTCAATTCTCGTGATCTTCCTTTGTCTGGCGGCCCTCTACGAGAGTTGGCCTATTCCTATTTCAATTCTTATGGTTCTCCCCCTCGGGGCTATCGGCGGCGTTATCGCCTCGAGCCTGCGGGGGCTGCACAACGATGTTTATTTCCAGATCGGCCTTTTGACTACCCTGGGTCTGACTACCAAGAATGCGATTCTGATTGTCCAATTCGCCAAAGCCAGGTTGGAAGAGGGGAAGGGGCTGATCGAAGCGACTCTGGAAGGAACGAGATTACGCTTCCGCCCCATCATCATGACATCCCTCGCATTCGGCTTCGGCGTCTTACCCCTGACCCTGACCACGGGAGCCGGCGCGGGAGCTCAGAATGCCATCGGCACAGGCGTTTTGGGCGGAATGGTGACGGCCACAGTTCTGGTGATTATTTTTTCACCCCTCTTTTATGTGCTCATCGAGAGTGTCTTCGGTAAGCGGGCGATGGGTGAAACTACCGGGTCCGGCGGTATCAATCGATTCTTTAAGGTTTTGAAAGAAAAGCTTCTGGGAAAATACCGAAAGGGAGAGGCAGCAGGGACCACTGACGTAGCATCCTCAGAGGATCGATGATATGAAAACAAAATTATTTCTGTTCTTGACTTTAATAACCCTTCTTCCGGGGGGCTGCACCATGGCCCCAAAATACGAGCGACCGGCAGCGCCAGTACCCGCCGAATGGCCGAAGGGTGCGGCCTATCAGGCGCCCGAGTCTGCGGCCAGCACTCCAGCGGCAGCAGAGCTGAAGTGGCGGGAATTTTTCACCGATGAAAAACTCCAGAAGGTCATCGAGACTGCTTTGAACAACAACCGCGATCTGCGCCTTGCGGCCTTGAATGTTGAGAAAGCGCGGGCGCTTTACGGTATTCAGCGTGCCGAGCTTTTGCCTGCCGTCAATGCCACCGGCAGCCTGAGCAGCCAAAGGGTGCCAGCCGATCTTTCGACCACCGGAAGCGCGATGACGGTGGACCAATACGGTGTCAGTCTCGGCATCATTTCCTGGGAGATGGACTTCTTCGGCCGCATCCGCAGCCTGAAAGATCGGGCGCTGGAAGAATACATCTCCACGGATCAGGCCCGCCGCAGCGCACAGATCCTGCTGGTATCCGCCGTGGCCAACACATACCTTACCCTTGCCGCGGATCGGGAAAACCTCAAACTCGTAGCCTCCACCCTTGAGACGCAGGAGGCCTCCTACAAATTGATCCGGAAACGTTATGACGTCGGACTCGCGTCCGAACTGGACCTATGGCGGGCGCAAAGCCAAGTGGATGCCGCCAGGGGAGACGTCGCCCGCTTCACACAACTGGCAGCGCAAGATGAAAACGCCTTGAATCTTCTGATCGGTTCTCCCATGCCGCCAGCGCTCCTGCCGTCAGATCTGGGCAGCGTCAGCCCTCCCAAAGAGATTTCTCCCGGCATGTCCTCCGAACTGCTCCTGCAACGACCTGACGTGCTCGCGGCGGAACATCAGCTCAAGGCGGCCAACGCCAATATCGGCGCCGCCCGTTCGGCTTTCTTTCCCCGCATCTCCCTGACGACCGCCATTGGAACCGCAAGCGCCGATCTGTCCGGACTCTTCAAATCCGGCCAGGGTACGTGGATTTTTGCACCGCAGATTACTTTACCGATTTTTGACGCACGTATGTGGTCGGCATACGATGTAACGAAAGTAGAGAGGGAAATATCTGTGGCCCAATACGAAAAAGCGATTCAGACGGCTTTCCGGGAAGTGGCCGATGCCCTTGCCGTGCGGTGCACAGTAAACCAGCAGATCGCGGCGCAACAATCACTGGTCGACGCTGTTGCAGAAACCTACCGCCTCTCCAATGCGCGATATACAAAGGGAATTGACAGCTATCTGAGCGTTCTGGACGCGCAACGCTCGCTCTATGGGGCGCAACAGGGACTGATCGCCTTACATCTTTTTCGGTTCACCAACCTCGTTACACTTTACAAGGTGCTGGGTGGGGGCTATGCACCTACTTCAGCCTTGCCGGACGCTCCTATAAAGTGATTCCGCAGGTGATGTAGCGCGAACGGCTCAATGCCGGGCAGCTGCGGAACACACTGGACGACAGGTGAGTGAAGATGCAGCCGGCACAGAACCGGCCAGAGTTTGATGGGGAGGGTCACCTCAATTCATTGTGATGGATCGGTGTTCTTTATCGGTGAGACTCATATTCTATTTCCTTTCTCGTCTCTTACACGTATATAATAGAAATAGATTATTGGGAAGGCAAAGATCAGGAGAGACATGCATTTTCATTCGGCAGTCAAAAAAATGGGGCATATAGTTTCGTAAGTGAACCTAAGCCCCATTTTTTATCGACAATCTATTCAGGTATGAACAACTCTGACATTCGCAAAAATATGCGTTGAATGCGGAGCAATCTACTCACTAATAAATTTCTGTTTACACCTAACTCTTCGGAACTACCGCAGAGGCCGGGGGAAGATAAGGTTGCTTCGCACCAGCTTTCTTCCTCGCATCCTTGATGGCATCCATGGTTATGCCGCTGCGGGGAATCTTCAGTTTCTGGCCGGGGTAGATCATATTTGCTTTCTTAATCTTTCCCTTGTTAGCCTCATAAATGACAGGCCAGAGGAAGGCATCTTTGTATACACTCTTCTTCTTGGCTATTGCCCACAGGCAGTCGCCCTTTTTAACAACGTAAGTCTCCAGTTTGCCAGCTGCTGCCTTGCCCTTCGCCCCTGCCTTGCTTTCTCCTGTCATGGCTTCACTCTCAGGCGCAACTCTCTGGCCCTCCGACATAGATTTCTGACCTTCGGCGCCCTGTACGCCGGCTGCTGATTTCTTCTGAGCCGCTGCCTGCTGTTCGGATCCGACGTCCTTCACAGTCGCCGTCTTTGTGCATGCGCCTGCAAAAATCAGCGTGAGACCCATAATAAATACCATTAGCCCATAAAGTGCGTTTCGTCTCTTCATACGAAATACTCCTTTCTATGATTTTGAGTTACAATAATATTCTCTTTTTACTACTTTTCAAAAAAAAGTCAATTGTTTTTTATAAAAATAATTTGTATAGTAACGATCAGTATAGGAATATTGCGCGATATCTATCGTGCGGGGGAATAATTGTGACAAAAAAGCAGAAAGCCATTGCTGACATCTTCGATAATCTCAGAAGGGTATACCAGGTCATTAACGAGCAGTCCAAGAAGGCGAAGAAACAGACGGGTATTACGGGTCCGCAGCTCTGGGCAATCAAGATGATCGCCGAATCCTCTCCCGTTCAGGTATCTGAGCTGGCCCATAAGATGTATCTTCATCCGGCAACCGTTGTGGGCATACTGAACCGTCTGGAAGGGAAAGTGCTTGTCTTACGGACGCGCACACGTGAAGACCGGCGGGTCGTCGATGTCAATCTGACGCCGGAGGGGAAAGCGCTGGTTGCGAGGGCGCCCGAGGTGGCTCAGGGTCTTTTGGCTGCCGGTCTGGAAGTGCTGCCTGCTGTAAGGCTCCTGGATATAGCCTCTGCCCTGGATGAACTTGTTCAGATCCTGGGAGCGCAGGAAGTCCCACCCCATTTGATCTTATCGCCTGAAGTGAATGTACCGAGAAAGCTCAAAAAAGTTAATTTGCAATAGACAAAGGAAGAAGGAAGCAAGTCCATACGGCTCTCAGGCGTTAACACCGAGAAAAGCGCGCATGGCATAGCCGATCAGGAAACTGAACGCAGCCACAACAAAACTTAGTCCCGCCACTTTCGATAATGCCGCAGTTCGTCATCGGCTATATTTTTCAGTATCTTCCGGTTTTCAGGTGATTTGACCTTTTCGGCGAGTTTACTATAGATATGATGCTCGGTGATTTCATTCCTCTGAAACCCGAGCAGTTTCTTGCGCATCGTCTCGGTGATGTTCATCCTTCAGCACACCTTTTGTATTCTATCTTCGCTCAGGCTGCCTTTTGGGACCAACCTTATCTCTTAACATTTCTGCCCTTCTACAGGCTTCTTTAGCACCCATTTTGCAGGCGGTTACAAAATCTGCTTGAGCCAGGCGGGGTTTTCTCATTTTTATGTAAACTTCACCCCTGATACGATATAGCCTCTGGCTGTCAGGTACCACATGGAGTGCTTTATTGACCAGGCCCAGAGCTACATCAACCTGATCCGGTCGGTCTTTTAAAATCAGCGCCTTGACTCCCAGATTTCTCGGGGATAGAGGATCTATTTCTAATCCTTTATCCAAGGACACAAGGGCATCTTCCGGCTTTCCCAGCCTATAGAGGGCAAAAGCCTTTCCCGCATAGGCATCGACAATGCCTGCATTGAGTGCAATAGCCTGATTGAACGTGTCGAGGGCATCTTTCCAGCGCTGAGTGGCCAGAGCTCCATTACCTTTCTCCACATATTCTAGTGCCGACATTCCCTTGACAATGTTCTCGTGCCTATCCTTCATTTCCTTACTGGGAGGTTCTTTAGCCCCTGCTGCAGCGTCCTTCTGCCTCTGGGCCTTCAGTTCCGAAAGCTCCTTCTGCAAAGTTGCCAACTGGCTTTGAATCTCCTTATAGTTCTCCGTGCTCTCGCCTTCCTGCACCCTGGATATCTTGTCTTTGAGGTTCGAAGTATCGATGGTAGCCCGGATCTGGATAGTGACCACCATGTTTTCTCCTGACATCTTCCAGTCCTCTTTCAGAACCTCCACGGACATGATCCCCGAGGCGAGCGTATTTATCTGATCTTTGGACAACTGGAAATTCTTTACTTCAGTGGAGCTTGTGATATAAGTGCCGGCCTGTTCGAGTGCCAGTCTTTTTGCTTCAATGAGGGCAAGGGCCTTGGCATCCTTCTTGGAGTCGAGATCGCCCATCACATATTTGCCCTCGGAAACAACTACGGATGGTCCTGCAAAGGCCGCCTGACCAAACCACATAAAAGCACATAATAATATGACAAGTATCTGCATCAATCTTTTCATCTTGCTCTCCTCGCGAATAGCCATACATAAATTGTTATGGAAAAATACCCTTGTCCTCTATCGAAGATCAGATTCCTTTGTGAGCGCTGCTTTGTAAATGGGATATATTTATACATCAAACCCGGACAAACTACAAGGGGCGTCGTTGGTTTATACTTAGCATCGCGGGGGGTGCGAAGAGAAAAGGTAGATTGGCGAGGAAAATCTCCTTGAATATAATTTCAACTTGAGGTACCTTCCACGGTACATTTCGTCAAACAGAGGACCGGCAGACTGTTCAGTTATAGGTTCTACTAAGTACATCATTTCATTATTAAGATGTCATATCGGGTATAAATATAGGTAA
>CAITLA010000133.1 GCA_903893135.1 uncultured Syntrophaceae bacterium
AAGAAATAAAAAGATTTCTCAGTCTCTCTGCTTCTTCGAAATGACAAAGGTGGAGTGTCATTTCGAGTGTAGCGAGAAATCTTAGGGAGGTAAAAGTAAAAGATATCTCCCCTCGGTCGATATGACACCTTAGTAATGAACTGACAATGTGAAGGAACGTGAAAATGATTATTGAGATAAGGATCTTTTCCGACTATGTCTGACCCTTCTGCTACATTGGCAAGGGCATTGTCGACTCATTAAAAAAAGAATTTGATATCAGAGATGAATGGCTGAGCTTTGAACTGCATCCTGAGACGCCGCCTGAAGGGATACCCTATGCGAAAAGGTTCCCCGGGGCCGATGTCGAGGCGATGTACGATAACATCAGGAAAAGGGGTGACGAATTCGGCATCAAATTCGGCCCGCGGCTGCTGCTCTCCAATTCCCGCATGTCTCTTGAAGCAAGTGAGTACGCCCGAGATATGGGGAAGTATGAGCTTTTTCATGAACGGATGTTTTATACGTATTTCACGGAATCAAGGGACATCGGCAGCCTGGAGGCGCTCACGGAGAGCGCGCGTTTCTGCGGGCTTGATACAGATGAACTGTTGACGGCTTTGAAAGAAAGGCGCTACGCCCATCGGCTCGAGGAATCGAGAAAGGAGGCGGAAAAGATCAGTCTGACAGGAGTCCCGACTTTCATCATCAACGGGAAAACAGAAGTTGTCGGTGCGCAGCAGATAGCGGTCTTCAGAGACATACTTAGGAAAAAAGGGTGAACTGTTATGCGTTACGTAAAATTGGGAAAGACGGATTTGAAAATTTCGGAGGTGGGCTTTGGCGGAATCCCCATTATCCGCCTGGACACCGACACGGCAGTGAAAGTGCTTCGCCGCGCCTACGAGCGAGGGATAACCTTATACGATACGGCCAATCTTTATCGCGACAGCGAGGAGAAGATCGGGCGCGCTTTTGATGGTATGCGGAAAAAAATTGTACTGGCAACCAAGACATTTCAGAGAGACGCCGACAAAGCGATGAAGCACCTCGAAAATAGTTTACGCATGCTGAAGACGGATCATATCGATCTGTACCAGCTCCACCAGGTAGCCCAGGAGAAGGACCTGCTTGCCATCACCGCGCCCAAGGGAGCCTTGGAAGCTGTGGTGAAGGCCCACAAACAGGGAAAGGTGCGGTTTATCGGCGTCACTTCGCATAACCTTGCCATGGCCGTGAAACTGGTTAAGACAGGCCTCTTCGCCACCGTCCAGTTTCCGTTTAATTTCATTGAGGATGAGGCGAAGGATGAGCTTCACAGGGCGGCGCGCAAGCAAGGCATGGGCATTCTGGCCATGAAACCATTTGCCGGCGGCGTGATCGACAATGCCAAAATCGCGATTAAATTCCTGCGCCAGCATCCCGACGTCATTCCCCTTGTGGGCTTCGATTCAGTCGCATCTGTGGACGAAGTCGTCTCTTTTTACGAGCGCGCAAACAGGGTAACCAAAAAAGACCGGGAACTCATGGATAAATATCGCGTTGAACTTGGCAAGCAGTTTTGCCACAGGTGTGAATATTGCCAGCCCTGCCCTCACGGTGTAATGATTACACCGGCTATGGCTTACAAGGTCGTTGCCTCCAGGATGTCGCCGGCTGTGGCCGTTGAATTTTCCCGGGTGATGATGGAAAGCGTGAAGCTGTGTGAGGAATGCGGGGAATGCGAGGAACGCTGTCCGTATGAACTGCCCGTCCATGAAATGCTTAAGGCCAATTACGATCTTTACGAACGGCATCGCGCCGGGCTTACGTAAATTGAAATGGAACAGACCACTCTTGTCATTTCGAAGGAGCACCGCGACTGAGAAATCCTTGTCCCGAGTAAAGCGAGGGATCTTAAAGATTTCTCACTGCGTTCGAAATGACACGGGGGATATTCAAGCGGACAGGCAGCCGGATCAAGCCCTGAATGAGAGATAGAGGTTATATGGCCTTTTTAATAGGTTTGTTGGGAGGCATCTTCGGAGGGTTTGTCGGCCTGGGAGGCGGCGCTATTATGATCCCCTTCATGGTGGACTTTCTCAAGATAGACCAGCACAGGGCACATGGGACAAACCTCGTGACTATCGTGTTCACAGGAATAGCCGGCGGGATTGCCTATGGCCTTAAGGGCGCGATTGATGTCACCGCGGCCGTCCTGTTAGCCGCACCGGCCATTCTCACCACGCGCGCGGGTTGCAATTTTGCACACTCCCTTCCCGAATGGAAGCTGAAACGTTCTTTCGGTTACTTTCTGATATTCATGTCGCTCCTGCTTCTTGCCAAGCCATATCTTCCAAGGATTCACGGCCTGGAGACGGGATGGCCGGAAGCTGCTGTCCTGCTTTCGACGGGCGTCTTCCTGGGATTTTTCTCTGGCATGATGGGTGTTGGCGGTGGAATCATCATGGTGCCCGCCATGGTGCTCCTTACGGGTTTTACACAGCACATGGCACAGGGTACCTCGCTTCTCGCCATGGCCCCTATCGGCAGTGTCGGCGCCTATACCCACTGGAAACTTGGCAACGTGAAGACAGATATTCTGGCGGGCATGATTGCGGGGATATTGATAGGGGCTTGCGCAGGCGGGACATTTGCCCATTATTTCTCGGAAGGGGCCCTGCGGGTCGCGTTCGCCGTTGTGCTCATATGGACAGGGGCGCGCTACGTGAGGGCAAAGGAGCCTCTTGACGCGACTGACGGCGCAATCTGTGAACCATGACTCTTGCGCTTCTCTTCTTCATGGCACCTGAGTCATTTGAAAGGTTACTAATATTGCAAGAGACTATCTGAAGGCAGATTGACAATGCAGAAGAAAGGCTTTTGGCAGGGCATTTATCAAAAGCTCGCATCCCCGAAACTTACAGTCGTCATATTCCTCGTCCTTGCCGCCGCATCCGTCGTGGGAACCCTGATGCCCCAGGGGCTCAGCGAAGCGGAGATACAGAGACACTATGGCCAGCGGGCCCTCTGGTTTATCACGACCTTCGGCTTGAATGACCTTTACCATACCGGATGGTTTCGACTCCTCCTTCTAATCCTCAGCGCCAATCTCGTCGTCTGCACCATCGAGCGACTGCCTAAGACTCTGAAGGTCTTCCGACGCCGCGAAGAGCAGGTTGATCCCGAGAAGCTCGCCAAGTGCAGCCTTAACTGTCAGTTTACCTCAAACCTTCCCCGGGATGAAACCGAAGCGCGGCTCATCAGCATAGTTTCGGAAAAGTTCGGCACCGTGCAGAGGATTGATGGAGCCGACCACTTGGCAGCAATAGCTGAAAAAGGCCGCTGGAGTCCTCTCATGGTCTATGTCGTCCACCTGAGCGTTCTCCTGGTGCTCTGCGGCGCTCTCGTCGGTTCCATATTTGGCTTCAAGGGTTTCATGAACATCCTCGAAGGGGAAGCCGCAAGCGAAGTCATGCTCGAAGGCAGTGATCGCGGACTGAATCTTCCTTTTCAGGTTCGGTGCGATAAGTTCGATGTGTCTTACTATGACAACGGCATGCCGCGGGAGTTTCGCTCGGAGCTGACGCTGATCCGCGATGGAAAGGAAGTCCTCAAGCAGGAACTTCGGGTGAACGATCCCCTCACGTATGACGGCATCACCTTCTATCAGGCATCCTATGGCGCTATACTCAAGGATGCGGAAGTGGAATTTACGGACAGAGTATCGGGAGCCGTCCGCCGGCTAATCGTTCCCCTCAGGGAGTGGGTGGATATTCGCGGCACTCGTGACAGGGCGCAGATTCTCCGGTTCGCCGAGGACTTCCGGCAACTCGGCTCCGCTATGGTTCTACTCATCTCCAGGGATGGCGGGGAGCCTGAAGGGTCATGGATCCTCATTGACAGGGATTTTCATGGCAACAAGGTTGAGAACTACAATGTGAAAGTCCTACACGCCACCCGGATACCGTACACGGGTCTGCAGGTGAAGCAGGACCCGGGAGTCTGGCTTGTCTGGTTAGGCTTTGCGGCGATGCTGGTGGGAATAGGTCTCACCTATTATGTGAGCCACCGCAAACTGTGGGTTTGGGCGGCGGCAGATGCGCCGGGCAAGGGAGGGACAAAGATTATCATTGCCGGCAGGACGAACAGGAATGAAATCTCTTTTGAGCAGGACTTCAACAGACTCTGCGACCGTCTGCAGGCCGAACTGGGGCAAGAGGGAGGAGGAAGCAAGCCATGATCACAAGCTCGATCCTTCTTGCCATAACCACCTTTGCCTATCTCCTCTGTGCGCTTCTCTATCTTTCGGGAGTCATCTTTCACCGCCGTACGATTATGCTGTGGGGCAGTGTCACCGGAGCGGCTACGCTCGCCATACAAATGGCTGGGATCATTCTCCGCTGGTGGGAATCATACCAGATAGGCTACGGGCACGCGCCTCTTTCCAATCTGTATGAATCATTGGTATTCGCAGCCTGGGCGATCATGCTCATTTATCTAATCATGGAATACCGAACCAAGCAGCGGGCCCTCGGCGTGTTTCCCTCCCTCTTCGCCTTCCTGGCAATGGCATACGCTTCCTTTTCCACGGGCGTGAATTCGAAGATTCAGCCGCTTCTCCCTGCCCTGAAGAGCAATTGGCTAATCGCCCATGTCGTGACCTGCTTCCTCGGCTATGCGGCCTTTGCGGTTTCGTTCGGCATCAGCATCTTTTATATCGTAAGGCAATCAAGACAGGAGCCCTCCGGCGGTGCACACTCCCTGCTTCCCGATCTCAGACAGCTCGACGAGCTCAACTATCAGATGGTACTCTTCGGGTTTCTCTGGCTGTCGCTGGGGATCATCACAGGATCAGTGTGGGCGGATTTGGCGTGGGGCGCTTATTGGAGCTGGGATCCTAAGGAGACCTGGTCTCTCATTACCTGGCTTATCTATGCCGCTCTCCTCCATGCCCGTACCGTGAAGGGATGGCGTGGCAACCGCGTGGCATGGCTGTCTATCATCGGGTTCTGTTGCGTCCTCTTCACCTATTTCGGAGTCAACTTTCTCCTGGGCGGTTTACACTCCTACGCTAATATGAAGTAGGTTTCCATCGTGTGAAAACCCGCTCACACTCCTTTTACAGTCCGTACGTTTTGCTCAAATAGTCGATAACCGTGGACTGTTCCACCGCGTTCAACTGCGCGCCCTTGCCGACCATGCGCGTGACGTTCTGCGCCCATTGATCGCGTGTCTTCTTCGCCTGCTTGACACGGTCCAGACTGTGGCAATCGGTGCAACGCGCTTCCAGGAGCGACGCGCCATCAGTCGCTGGTGGGGTCGAAGGCGGTCTCACCGTCTCCGATGCTAACGTGGCAGTCAATCCGGTGGTCAATTGCTGCTTTTCTGCATCCGTAAACCGCGCGGTTGGATGCATCAACCGGTACTGCGGCAGAGGCATTTTACCGCTATTGATTTGCGCAGCCATCGCAGCACTGGTCATGTCGCCGGCATGCCAGTCTGAAAAATTGAACACGGCGCGCGCATTCAGCACGTCGTTCGCCAGCAGCCAGGAAACTGGCGCGATGTAACTGTACCAGGGCCATTCGATTTCGTTGCTGTGGCAATCGAAGCACGTGCGCTTCGCCAGCGCCCGCGTTTGAGGACTATCCCACTTTGGTTCGGCGACGACGGGTGGATTGGTGCGTTGCGATCCAATCGGAATTATTTGGATCAGCAGAAACAACGCCGCACCTACCGCGACGACAAAGATACCAATTCGAATGATTCTTTTTCTCATCGAGACCTCTGACCTGCCCACGGAACTTGTAACATATTTTGAGTTAGAGTTCTGCGATTTTTTTGGCGATTACCGGGTGAAGTGCAGTACGGGTTGTCTGAATCAGAAAATCTACGGTGCAGGAAGGCAGTCGCAGGCTGCATGCGCGGGAAATAAGCTGTCAAGGAGTAGCATGTTTCATCTCGCATTCAACGAGCTGCTCTGACAAAACGACCTGCGACTTTGTATTTGCAAAGCTTGGATATCCATTCCTCGGCTTTGCCTACTAGGTAATAGGAAAATATTTTTTGATTATCCCCAAATCCAGAATCAGGCGAAAACTACTCCCAGGGCAGCAGATTTACGACGTGGCGGTTTGGGTTTAACAATTATTTGAACGTCACTGCCAAGTACATTAAGAAAATAAATCAGGCGTTCCAGGGAAAAACCTGACAGCTTGCCATTCATGATAGCTGAAATTTTGGGTTGTTCTGTTCCCAGGATTCTTGCAGCCTCTGCCTGACTGAGATGGCGCTTCTGAATTATTTCACTTATTTTGTGGGCTAGCTGTGCTTTTACCAGGCGTTCTTCTGCGTCTGGAAGCCCGATATCGGCGAATACATTCCCACCACTCATCATTACTTTATCCTTCATGGTATACCTCATTTTTTGAATCGTAATTCATGGTACTCTGAAGCTGTCTTCAGTCTACTATTTATCAAATCAATTTCCTGTTTCGGTGTTTCAATGCCAGTCCTTGCCTTTTTCTGGAAAGCATGCAGAACATAGATTGCACCTTCCAGCCTGGTTGTGTATATAACCCTGTATGTATTTCCAGAATAGTTTTC
This sequence comes from uncultured Syntrophaceae bacterium, assembly GCA_903893135.1. Taxonomy (GTDB): domain Bacteria; phylum Desulfobacterota; class Syntrophia; order Syntrophales; family UBA2185; genus Fen-1135. Next base: position 6,568 of record CAITLA010000133.1, read on the forward strand.
TACAATTTCAACAACACCGGCGCCATGAAAACCTTTCAATGGCTTTGCTGCCGGGTGTTTGCCGCCCATTTGGGCCTTATATAAGGCAAAACCGGCAACATCCTTAACCGCCTCTGGAAACTTTTTGATGTCCTCTCTGCTCCTACCTATCCAGACTAACGGCTTCGTATCCATGAATTCGTTTATACCATATTTGGTATAATAAGCAAGACATTTATGATGACGAAATTAAAGGAAAATGCTTTAATGCTTAAGGTCAGATCAGGGTCAGAAGCTTCGGAGATGCACTTATAGTGAGTGTATACGCGGGTTCAATTCCCGCGGCTGAAAAGAATCCACAAACGAATGCACCAATTCTGTTATCGGATCGGTTTCAAAACTATAACTTATTGAATTTATGAAATAAAATGGCGGAAGTGCATGGGAATCGAACCCACCCGGGACGGTTCTAGCGCCCCGCACTGGATTTGAAGTCCAGGAGGCCCACCAGTGACCTTGGCACTTCCGCACGGTTACGGATACTGAGGCTTAAGTGTTTGTTCGAGAGATCCGTCAATCAACTGAACGGCTACCTCATCACCCTTTTTAGCGGATGTTGAATTCTCCGGCAGAATGATCAGACCATTTGCCCTGACCATTGACTTCAGTATGCCGGAACCCTGATCTCCCGTAGATGTTACCGTAAATTTGCCGTTCTTATATTCGACACGGGCTCTGATAAAATGCTTCGTCCCTTTCTTTTTTGTGATGTCTTCACGGATCGTTGCTTTGACAGTCCTCCTGAACAAATTCTTATGGCCCATCATCTTAAGAATTGACGGTCTGACAAACTGTTCAAAGGCGACCATCGATGATACGGGATTGCCGGGAAGTCCGAAAAGAGGAACGCCGCCCATGGAGCCGAAGGCAAGGGGTCTTCCGGGTCTCATGGCAACCCGCCAGAATTGCATCTTGTTCCCCACTTCCTTCATGACATCCTTGACGAAATCATAGTCTCCAACCGATACACCGCCCGATGAGACAATAATATCAGCCCGCAGGGCGGCTTTGAATTTTGAGACAAGATCCTCTCTCGTATCTTTCGCTATGCCTATCTGAAGGGGAATACCGCCACAGTCAATAATCTGGGCGGCAAGGGAGTAGCTGTTGCTGCTCACTATCTGCCACGGGTTCGGGTTTTCATCAATATCAACCAGTTCATCTCCTGTAGCCACGACGGCAACTACGGCTCTCTGGTATACGCTTATAAAAGAGCGGCCCAGCGACGCGAGCATGCCGATTTCCGCGGGTCTGATGATATTGCCCCGGGAAATGACAAGTTCTCCATCGCTGACATCTTCGCCTGCCAGCCTTATATCCTGACCCTTTTTAGCCTGTGCGAATACCTTGACTCTTCGCCCGTGCTTCGCCGTGTCTTCCACTCTCACAACGGCATTGGCGCCATCCGGAACAGGCGCGCCTGTCATGATCCTTGATGACTCGCCTTTGCCAATGCTTTCTTTGGGAATGGTTCCGGCAGGTATATCCTCGATGACATTGAGAACGACGGGCTTCTCTCCCGAAGCGCCCCGGGTATCTTCCCAGCGTACGGCATATCCATCCATAGCTGAGTTATCCCTGGGTGGAATGTTTCTGGTCGCGTATATATCCTCGCCGATCACCCTTCCCAGGGAATCCAGGATGTTAACCTTCTCCTGCCCTAAGGGAACAAATACCTCAAGTATCTTATTCAAAGCATCTTCAACGCTGATCATTGTCTGATAGAAAAAATCCTGACCTCCTGCGAAGTTGAGCCGTAGCGTCAAGCAATGCGGAGGGTACACGCATGTGCAATCCTGCAATTTTCCAACGGCTTATAATATTTCTCCCTTCCGTCGAAATGACAGAGGGGAGATTTTCAAAGCCCTCATTCTATGTTGATTCTTTGAAATAGCTATCCCAAATGCCCTTCCTTGTCAATAACTAAGGTGAACTAAGGTGAGCATCTTTGTCCTTGAATAAAATATATGTATGATATAGGTGAGATTTCTTAGCCCGCAAGCCTCCGGGAGGATGCTTGCCATTTTGTAAATGGGTGCATATTATATGGGAGAATTTCGATCCCGCAGTTTCTACCTTTGTTGAAAGGGGATTGCAGAGTTTTGCGTACGTGAGAAAAATCATCAATAAAGAAAAAAAATTGGACAGTCCTCCCTTTACCGCCCTGTTTGACGGAATAAGGGAGGGCGAAAAAAAACTGACTGTCAGCGGTCTTCAAGGTTCAGCAAAATCCTTTCTCCTTTCGCTAATCTCCAGACAAATTAACAGGACACTGATCGTGATCGCCACCACGGAGAAGGAAGCCAGGGATATCCACCAGGACATTTCCTTTTTCGTAGGCGGCGAAAATAAGTCTTTCCTGTATCCGCCGTGGGATTTTTTTTCCACGGACATGCTGGCTTTTCAGCAGGATGTGGAATTGTCCCGCATGGAAATTCTTTGCAGCTTCATCATGGGAAAGCAGGCCGTAGTCGTGGTACCGCTCAAGGCCCTGATGCAGAAGGTCATACCCCGAAAAGTCCTCGAAGCCTATATCGAAACAATTTCCATCGGAGACATGATAGACAGGGATAATCTCGTTCAAAAATTATCACAGGGTGGCTACAAGAGGGTAACACTCGTGGATGAAAAAGGCCAATTCAGCTTGAGGGGCCATGTAATAGATGTCTTTCCTCCCACCGCTCTCCGGCCGTTTCGGATGGAATTCATGGGGGATGAGCTGGAGTCAATCAGGGAGTATGAGCCCGCGTCCCAGAGATCCACGGGTGAATTGGTAGATTTTACACTGTCCCCGGCAAGAGAGGTAATCCTCTCTGAAGAGAGACGACAGCAGGCCGTAGAAAATATCAAGCACAGGGCTCTCGAACTGGAACTTCCCCGGATGATGAAGACACATCTTGTCGGGATGCTGGAAAATGGTCTTATCTCTTCCGTGAATCCCATGTACCTGCCTCTGTTTTACGAATCATTGGAGAGGACTGCGGGCGGGAGTTACTCTAAGACTCCAACACTGTCGGGAGAAGAATATCCCGCAGGCTCCCTGGGAACGTTATTTGATTTCGTACCTGAGAACTCCATCCTTATTCTTGACGATTTACCCGCAATCGAAAAGGCCTGGGAGGATATTGAAAACGCAATCGATCGTTTCTTGCTCAAGGCTTGCGGCGGGGAGAAATTCTATTTAGAAAAGGAATCTTTTTATCTGACGGAAGAAGCTATTCTCAGGCAATCGAATAATTTTCAAAAAGTATTGCTCGAAGGCCTGCATATTATCGATTTGAGCCATGATGAAAATGACGCCGCTTCTTCAACTATAGAAATTCATACAGACACGGATTGGAGGCCGCCTCCCGCATCACCGAGACCGAGTGAGGGAGACGGATTGCTCAAGCCCCTCGCGGATACGATAAAGGCGTGGCTTCATGAAGGTTATCTGGTGCAATTCTTAGGAACGGGACAGGAAGAGGTGGAGCGTTTGGATCATCTCCTGGAGCAGTACAGCCTGCCTGTCACGAGGTCAAGTGTCTCTTTTGCGGCGGACGTTGAAGGGCACAGGGGTACGGGGCGCCTTGTCATCAGAGAAGGCAAGCTGACGGGAGGATTCCGTCTGCCCGATCTGAAACTGATTGTCATCACGGAAGAGGAGATATTCGGCAAGAAAATACCGCGAAGGCGGATAAGACCTGCCAGAGAGGGGTACTTCCTAAAGTCATTCGGCGATCTGAAAGAGGGGGATTATGCAGTCCACACCGACCACGGCATCGGAGTGTACCGGGGGCTTCAGAAGCTCGTCATCAGTGCAATCGAGAACGACTTCCTCCTTCTTGAATATCAGGATTACGACAAACTCTATATACCGATAGACCGGCTGGATCAGATCCAGAGGTATATCGGCCCCGAAGGCATGACCACGAGAATTGACAAGCTTGGCGGCTCTTCGTGGGAAGCGGTAAAAGAGAAAGTCAAGAAGTCTGTCCGCGAGGTTGCAGAAGAACTGGTTTCCATTTACGCCGCCAGAGAGGTTATGGACGGCCATGCCTTTTCCCCGCCAGACAGGATCTATGATGAATTCTGTTCCACCTTTGAATACGAGGAAACACCTGATCAGTCCAGATCCATCGAAGATGTCCTTCTTGACATGGGCCATGAAAAGCCCATGGACAGGCTGGTGTGCGGCGATGCGGGATTCGGGAAGACCGAAGTTGCCTTGAGGGCGTCTTTCCGGGCGGCCATGGAAGGGAAACAGGTAGCCATTCTGGTTCCGACTACAATACTGGCGGAACAGCACTTTCAGACATTTTCCCGGAGATTGAAAGACTATCCCGTACGCGTGGAAGTCCTGAACCGTTTGAAGACGAAGAAGGATCAGCGGGAAATTGTGGACGGAATAAACAGGGGGATCGTGGATATCGTCATCGGGACCCATCGTCTGTTGCAGAAGGATATCGTGTTCAAGGATCTGGGACTTGTGATTATAGATGAGGAACAGCGTTTTGGCGTAACCCATAAGGAGAAGCTCAAGAAACTCAGAACCCTTGTGGACGTCCTAACCCTGACGGCGACACCCATACCGAGGACTTTGCATCTGTCACTCGTCGGCATCCGCGATTTGTCCATCATCAACACCGCTCCGGAAGACAGGCTTCCCGTGAAGACCTCTGTATTCGAATTCAGCGAAGACATTATAAGAGACTCGATCCGGCAGGAAATCAACAGAAACGGCCAGGTATTTTTTCTCCATGACAGGGTGCAATCCATATACACCATGGCCAGGCTGGTTGAAAAACTTGTTCCGGAAGCCAGAATCGGGATTGTCCACGGCCGGATGAAGGGCGCCGATATTGAGGATACGATGGCAAAATTTGTCCGGGGTGATTACAACTGTCTTGTTTGCACCTCCATCATAGCATCCGGTTTGGATATTCCTACGGCAAATACCATCATCATCAACCGGGCCGACCGGTTCGGACTCGCGCAACTGTATCAGATCAGAGGAAGGGTCGGGAGGTCTAAAGAAGAGGCCTATGCCTGCCTCCTGGTGCCAAAAGGGGCGATGTTATCGCGGGACACTCAGAGGAGGCTTCGTGTTATAATGGATTTCACCGAGCCCGGGTCCGGCTTCCGCCTTGCCTCCAATGACCTGGAAATAAGAGGGGCCGGGAACATTCTCGGGACATCCCAATCCGGACAGATTGCGGCCGTAGGGTATGAATTGTATACAGAATTAATGGAGCGAACCATCAGGGAAATCAGGGGAGAACCAAGACCCCTTGAAGAGGCAAAACCGGAAATACATTTAGGACTGCCGGCATTCATACCCGAGGATTACATGCCCGACGTCCACCGCAGGCTGGTTACGTACAAGAGATTATCCATGGCCTCGATAGATGAAGACATAGAAAAGATCAGAGAGGAGATTGTTGACTGTTATGGGTTTGTACCGCCTGAGTTGGAAAACCTTTTTGATGTGATTGGCATAAGGAACCTTCTGGCAGTTGTCAAAGGGAAGAAGATGGTATACGATGGGAAAAACATGCTGATCGACTTTAGCCGGGAAAGCCCGGTAAATCCGTCACGGATCATCGAACTCGCTCGGAAGAAGGTGAAGGGGATAAAGCTGACGCCTGATTTCAAGCTCAGCGTCTTCATGCCGGATCTCAGGGCGAGTGATATCACAAGGCAGGCAAAGGAACTTCTGAAGCTGCTGGTCAATTGATGAATGTCTTATTGAAAATTATATCAGCCATTGTGCACAACTTCTTTTCTCCTTTCTGTCTGAAATTGAAGTTTGATGCAGGGAGGCAGGAGTTGCCCGTTGGCAGAATCTTGCTTTGCCTTCTCTCTACCGTTATGATCTGCACCGTGTGCGGTTGCGGAGGGAATGGCACGCCAAAACCGCTGGCAACTATGAACGGTATGGCAATCTCGATTGCCGAGTTTAATAAGAGATTTGCCAGAGATGTGAATTCATTACTGGACAGATCATCACTAACCCCGGAAGACTATGAACGCCTCAAAGAGGAGGTTCTGAATATTTTGATCGATGAAAAGGTCATGCTGCTCCGCGCCAAGGAGCTATCTATCTCTGTCAGCGATACGGAATTGGCGAAGAAGATTGAAGATATTAAAGAGAGCTATGCGTTGGATGGCGGCTTTGAAAAGGCCCTTGCAACGCGAAAAGTCGATTATGGCCAATGGAGAGAGGAGCTGAGAAAAAGGACTATCCTGGAAAAACTGATTTCAGCGGAGGTAAATTCGAAGATTCAAGTGAAAGAAGATGAGGGAAAGGCATATCGCAGACAGCACAGGGGCATGTATGCTCCGGAAAAAAGGGTGCACGTGGCCCAGATAGTTGTGAGGGAGCAGGAAAAAGCAGAAACCATCCTGAAGAGGTTGATGAGGGGCGAGGATTTTGCTAAGGTTGCCCGGGAAGAATCCATTGGTCCCGAGGCGAGGGCAGGCGGTGACCTTGGTTTTGTAAGTCAGGGCTTCATGCCGGAAGAAATCGATGCTGCCATCTTTTCGCAGCGACCCGGAGAAATTGGTCCGGTCATAAGAAGTCCCTTTGGATATCACATTTTTAAGATCATAGAGAAAGACAAGAAGGACAAGAAAGGGTGGGACGTTATCAAAGGCCAGGTCCTGACCGATCTGAGGAAGCAGAAAGAGGAACAGGAGTATGCGCTGTGGCTGGGCGCCCTGAGGTCAAAGGCGGCAATAAAAATTAACAGGGACCTTCTGAAAAAAGATACAGGCCCCCAAATTAATGAAGCAGAATGACGAGGTATGACAGTGAAAATATCAGCTACATGGAAATATATTATCATCGCGGCAGGGATATTCATATCCGTTCCAGCCATAGCGGAAATCGTGGAAAGAATCGTCGCCGTTGTAAATGGCGACGTTATTACCTCATCAGAATTAAACGGTGCATATGAACCTTACAAAAAAAGGATAGAAGAAACTTATAAGGGCCCGGATAAGGAAAAGATCATAGCAGAAAACAGACTGGCACTGTTGAATAAATTGATCGATAACATCATTATTGATCAGGAGGCGAAAAAATCGCAAATGATAATCAAGGACGAGGAAGTCACCGATACCATCAACGACGTCCTTTCCCGGAGAAAGATGAAGATGGAGGACCTGATAAATGAGCTTGCGAAAGAGAACTCCTCCATCGAGGCACACAGGAAAGAAGTCAAGGCGCACCTTCTCCGCATGAGATTGCTCAGGCGTGAAATAAAATCCAAGATTGCAGTCACTGAAGAAGAGATAGGTGAATATTACCTCAAGAACCGTGAAGCCTATGAAGGCAAGGAAGCTGTGCGGATCAAGCAGATCCTCATCTTATTTCCCAAGGGCGCTGATGTAAAAACCAAGGCCAAGCTCCGGGAGGAAATGGATACAATCCATAAGCGTCTGCTAAACGGAGAGCCATTTGACTTGCTCGCTGCACAGTTCTCTCAAGGACCCGCTGCTGCAACCTCTGGTGATCTCGGTTTTCTTGAAAAGGGATTAATGCTTCCGGCTGTTGAAGGCGTTGCTTTTGGCTTGAAAAAAGACGATATCAGCAAGGTAATCGAATCCCCTGTAGGTCTGCATATAATCCAGGCTATCGACAGAAGAGGCGCGGGCATAAAACCCATCGAAACCGTCCGGGAAGAAATCAAGGCAAAGCTTGAAGAGGAAAAGATCGACAAGAAGTACGAAGAGTGGATTAAAGAGCTGAGAAGAAAGTCCCTCATTGAAATAAAACCGCAGGGATAGCGTTATCGTAAGAAAGAGGCCAAACTGGTCATTGCGCGGTGCGCGACGCCGCGGCAATCTTTTTGTAGTTAAGAGTGCTCCGAGGACGATTTACCGATTTTGTCCTGAGCAAAGAGGAACGGCGGCAATGACTAAGAGAGGCACGTTTTTTAACCTTTGAAGAGTTAATCAAGGAATGAGCCACATAAGAATAAAAGGAGCGTCACAGCACAATCTTAAAAATATAAATGTCGATATCCCTCGAGATAAGCTGGTTATTATAACCGGGGTCAGCGGATCAGGCAAATCATCACTCGCCTTCGACACCATCTATGCTGAAGGACAGAGACGCTACGTGGAATCCCTGTCCACCTATGCCAGGCAATTTATCGGTCAGATGGACAAACCTGATGTTGAATCTATCGAGGGATTGTCTCCCGCCATAGCCATTGAGCAGAGGACGGCAAGCCATAATCCCCGTTCGACCGTAGGAACGGTCACCGAGATCTATGACTACCTCCGCCTGCTTTACGCCAGGATAGGAGTTCCGCACTGCTATCAATGCGGAAAAGAGGTTAGATCCCAGACTATCGACATGATGCTTGATAGCATCCTGGCCTTTCCTGAAAAGACCAAAATCAGTATCCTCGCCCCGATCGCCAGGGGCAAAAAAGGAGAATTTCAAAAAGAATTGAAGAAGCTGCAGAAAGATGGGTTTGTCCGGGTGCGCATCGACGGGGAACTGCGCGAACTCGGCGATGATATTGCTCTGGACAAAAATAAACGCCACAACATCGATGTCGTGGTTGACAGGTTATTTGTTAAGGAAGGGATCAGAAGGCGACTCAGGGATTCCCTGGAGATTGCCACCCACCTTTCCGATGGGCTCGTTCGCGTCGATGTTACGGGAGGCGACGAGATTCTTTTCAGCGAGAAGTATGCTTGCCCTGAATGCGGCATCAGCATGCCGGAGCTGGCTCCTCGGAATTTTTCCTTCAACAGCCCCTACGGCGCCTGCCCCGATTGTGACGGCCTCGGTACCAGAATGTATTTCGACGAGAACCTGGTCGTTCCCGATCGGGAACTTTCCGTGCGGGAGGGCGCTATCGCTCCCTGGTCAGGCCGTAGTTCCGTTTATCATTACCAGATGCTGGACGCCCTGTCACAGCATTACCATTTCGATGTAAATAGCCCCTTTAATCAATTGCCGAAGGATATCCAGGCAGTCCTTCTGTACGGCTCGGGGAAGGAGATGATCAAATTCTATCTCGATAGAGGGGGCAGACGCTTTTTTTACAGCAGGCCTTTCGAGGGAATCATTAAACAGCTTGACCGGCGCTATAAGGAAACCACCTCCAATGCCGTAAGAATGGACCTGTCGCGTTACGTCAACTTACAGGAATGTCCGACCTGCCACGGTTCACGTTTGAAGAAAGAGAGCATGGCTGTTACTGTGGAAGGCAAGAACATCTATGATCTATGCAGGCTATGTATAAAAGAGTGCCTGGCTTTTTTCGAAAAGCTGCCTCTGTCAAGCCAGGAAGCCCTCATCTCCGAAAGAATTCTTAAAGAAATTAAAGAGAGGCTGAAATTTCTCGCCGATGTGGGCATGGATTACCTTAGCCTGGAACGTTCGTCCGGCAGTCTTTCCGGCGGCGAGGGCCAGCGTATC
>CAITLA010000134.1 GCA_903893135.1 uncultured Syntrophaceae bacterium
ACCGCCATCCATGGAAATCTCCGTTGCGTTGATGCCGGCGGCGCTGTCGGAAAGTAGGAAGAGAATCGTCTGGGCAATTTCTTCCCCTGTTATAGCCCTTTTTATCGGCACCATATCAAGAATTTTCCTATCCTGCTTTTGCAGATAAATTCTGCCCCGCCCTGCCTCGATATAACCGGGGCGAAGAATCACCGTGGTCACACCGCGTTCCCCCAGCTCCAGTCCCATATTCCGATAGAGGGCCTCCGAAGCCAGCTTGGCGGCTGCATAAAATCCCTGGCCGGGATTGGGTCTTGCCGCGGCTGCAGAAGAAATAAAAACGAGGCGCCCCTTTCTTTTCTTCAGCATCGCCCTTCCAACCCTTTTCAGAATCTCTGCGCGAAAAGAGATGTTCTCCATGAAATAGCTGTAAACTCTGTCCTCGTCTGCTCCGGCGATCAGGCTCTCATAATTTCCCTGGGCAAAATCTACGAGGAAATTGAGGTCATCACCTATTTGGGTGAAGATAGAATCCAGCGAATCATGATCACCAAAATTCAGATAGCAAGTCTCGTATCTTCCATAGAAGGGACGCAGAGCCTCTCTGATTGCGTTTAGACCCTTATCGTCCCTGTAAGTGAGAAGCGGAAAAAGATCAGACTCTATCATGGAGTGAGCCAGAGTAAGAGCAAGCTCGCAGGTGCCTCCCAGAACGAGGGCACGATTTCCCGAAAAATGGAGGCTCATCTTTTCAAGACTCCCGTAACGAGCTTTTTCTCACCCCGATAAATCAGGCAGTTCAACCTCTCCTCATCAAGTTCGATACGAAATGCGTAATTGCCGGGAGAGAGAAATTCTCTGAACCTGAAGTTTTCTATTACAAGATAATCCGGCAAGAAGCCGGCGTCTGCTGCCGCTTCCAAAAATGCATGCACTATCAGGCTTCCGGGGACAACCGGGTAACCAGGGAAATGATCCTGGTAAATACCGTCATCCGGATGAAAATAGAAGACGCCCTCCCATGAGCCATTCCCGGGGCTTCTCTCTGATGCTTTTTTATCACCGGCCATTTCGAGGTCTCACTGCTTTTCTGTCACAATCCGAATCGAATCGTATACAGCCTGACAGAGTAAATCTATTTCCTTTTTAGAAATGCTCAAGGGCGGCATCAGGACAATGACGTCCCCTAAAGGGCGGATAATCACGCCTCTCTTTCTCGCCTCCATGATGACCCTATAACCTGTTCTCTTCTCCGGGGGAAAGGGCTGCTTTGTCTCCCGATTGTAAACGAGTTCTATGCCCACCATGATTCCGCACTGGCGCACCTCTCCGACGTGACTGAGAGAGGCAAATGGTTTTAGCCTCTTTGCGAGGTGAGCAATTTTTACCTTGAGCTTGTCAAGGGTGTGTTCCTCTTCGAAGACCTCAAGACTGGCGATGGCAACGGCGCATGCCAGGGGGTTTCCCGTAAATGTGTGTCCATGAAAAAATGTCTTGAACTCTTCGAACTCCCCAAGAAATCCTTCATAGATTTCCTCTGTCACGAGGGTTGCCGCAAGCGGCAGGTAACCTCCGGTTATTCCCTTTGCCAGGGCCATGATGTCCGGCACGACCCCTTCGTGTTCGCAGGCAAACATCTTTCCTGTCTTGCCAAAGCCGACTGCCACTTCGTCGGCGATCATGAAGATGTTGTAACGGGTGCATAACTCTCTCACCCTTTTCAGGTATCCCGGTGGCTGCACCAATATCCCTCCGGCTCCCTGGACCAAGGGCTCTATCATGAGAGCGGCAATCTCATGTCCGTGAGCCTTCATGATGTCCTCCACGTGCGTCAGGCACTCGAGCCCGCAGGCGGGATGCGTCTTTCCGAATGCGCAGCGGTAGCAGTACGGTGCTTCCGCCTTGAAAGACGGGAAGAGCAGGTCTTTATACATGGAATGGAACAGATCAATCCCTCCCACACTCACGGAGCCTATGGTGTCCCCGTGATAGGCATTGGACAGGCGAATGAATTTCTTCTTGCTGCGCTTTCCAGAAGGGCATTGCTGATGGTACTGGAAGGCCATCTTAAGGGCTATTTCATTGGCTGTGGAACCATTATCGGAGTAAAATACCTTGGTCAATCCCGCCGGGGCAATCTCGATTAATTTCTTTGCGAGTCTGATTGCCGGTATATTGGAAAGTCCCAGCAGGGTTGAGTGGGCGATTTTGCCAAGCTGCTCTTTCAGGGCGCGGTCGAGTTTCTTTTTCCTGTGGCCGTGAACATTAGTCCAGAGCGAAGAAACACCATCAATATAGGTGTTGCCCTCCATATCTCTTAACAGGCATCCTTCCCCTTCCTCAATGATGAGTGGCGTTTCCTTTTCATAACCCCGCATCTGGGTAAAGGGATGCCAAACGTACCTTCTGTCTTCTCTCTCCAGCTCCACCTTGCTTTTGTTGGTCATATTATCTCAACCTCTGATTCTGCTATAAAGATTTCTCCGCCCCAGGCGGTGTACCATTGTCATTGCGAGGGAGTGAAACGACCGAAGCAATCTCACAGGTTGTTGAAAAAATAGAGATTGCCGCGCTCCCTTCGGTCGCTCGCAATGACAAACAAAGATCGTGCCAAAGTCCCTCCGGTCAAAAGGCCAGATAGTTTTAAAAGGACGTGACATCTGCACAACCCTCTACTCGCGGCTCAACAGAGTTACGTCCCCGGAAATTATCCTCTCAATCGTCCCCTCACGATCCTGGAGGATCAGAAAACCGTCTTTGTCTACATCCAGAACCTGACCCACGCGCACGCTGTCCATAATGTCAACACTGATCCGCCGCCCGATTATATCAGCAAGATGCTTCCATCGATTCAATATGGGATCAAACCCCGTCGTCTTGAATGCTTCGTAATATATTTCGAGCCACTCCAGGTAGGCACGAAGGAGGGCAATCCTTGGGAACACCTTGCCTGTTTCCATAAAAACAGATGTTGCCGTGTGTGCGATATCAGGAGGGAGGCCTTTGCGCGGCGTATTCACATTTACACCAACGCCGATAACTACGTAATCGATTCTGTCCATTTCCGTGCTGATTTCCGTGAGAATGCCTGCAACCTTTCTGCCATTGATCAGTATATCGTTGGGCCATTTAATGTTGACCTTTAATGATGTAAGAGCAAGCAACGCTTCAGCCACAGCCACCGATGCCATTAAAGTAAGCTTGGGCGCTTCA
>CAITLA010000135.1 GCA_903893135.1 uncultured Syntrophaceae bacterium
GAATACCGATTATTTTTAAGATAATTACCATTCTCTTAAAAATATCCCGGATTTCTTCGACATATTCTGAGAAATCAATTTAGTTGTCATCATCACAGCCATACTCTCTTCATATTGACGGTGAAATCCATGAAAAGAATCACCACCGCAGTTTTGTTGTTCCTGGTTCCGAGTTTCGTCGCTATCGCGGCATTCGCTTTTCAAGCTGACATTACAAAGGTCTGCTTTTCTTCCAAGGGTGGATGCACAGAAAACATTGTCGAGCAGTTCAATGCTGCTAAATCAGCGATCCTGGTCCAAGCATAGTTTAAGATAATCAGTATAATCTAAAGAATCAGAGATGAGATTGGAGGGATTTAGGGCCAGCTACAGGCCTCCGCGGACGCCGGTACACAGCCGCCGGTGCAGAATCAAGGCGCAACGCCTCATCCGGGACGCGCGCGCGCGTTCCCGGATAGACGTCGGTAGCGACAACTCTCAAGGCTCGCCGGGTTTGAAAGGCAGCTCCTTGCCGGCCGGCACGCTCTCCTCAGCCATGCTCAGCACCATGGCCAGCGTCACATAGGTGCCGCTGAGCACCGTCAGATCCACGATTTGCTGATCGCTGAGGAATTTTCTGGTTCGATTGAACGTCGCGTCGGAAACCTCGTGTTTCGTCGAGAGCTCCATGCAGAAGTCGTAGACAGCTTCCACTTTAGGCGTCATGCCCCGCGGCCGCTTGTTGGCCTTGATGTCGTCGGCCACCTGTTTCGGCAGGCCCTCTTTTAGAGCCAGCGGATAATGCGCATACCATTCAACCTGGCTCCGCCACTGCCGCCCCACGATCAGGATCGCGAATTCGGTCAACTGCCGCGACAGCGAGGAATTCCAGCGCAGATAATCGAGCAGATCATACATGCGCTGCGCCAGTACCGGGCTGCGCAGCAGGGGATTGTAAGGGCCCCCGAGACCGACGCTTGAAATCTTCATGATCTTTTCTCCGAGAGGCCGCTGCTGGTCATTGAGTTGGTCCATCGTGAGCTGGGGAAAACGCTTCGGCTTCTCGCCTGTCTGCGAATTCGCAAAATTCGCTAGACCAAAGCCAATGACAGCGGCGAGCACCACGGAACCGATCCAGAGTGCATTACGATTCATTGAGCTTCCTCCTTCGATTTGATTTGTTTTGATAAGACATGACTATGAGTGACGAGAAACCATACAATGGAAGGCCCTATGTGTCAAAGGCAGATTAGGGCAACCCAGGGCGGACGGTTGTGGCATAGTATTGTCGCCCGAGTGGGTTCAAATATTCCCATGCCTTGGTTGCCGCCCGGCAATTGGGGCAGAAACAGCGGGAAAATCACTAAGAATCTGAATACCATGCATCGTCCCCCTCCCCTTGATCCCCTCCCACCAGGGTCGGGGATGTCTAAATTTCCGGCGTAATGGACGTTTTTTCTTATTGACACATCGTTTGCCACTCCTTACACTGTCGAAAATAAGAAATACAATTAGCCGGTTCAATGTGCAGCATATGAAGATAAACTCTCATTTTGTAGAAAAGCGGTGAGTAAATGAATATCCCCTTGTTTGTTGCCGGAGTAATATTAATCCTCATCGTTTTGGGAGATGCCTTTGAAACGATGATCCTTCCGCGCCGCGTGACACGAAGGGTAAGGCTGGCCCGTCTCTTCTTCCGCTACGCTTGGAAATTCTGGTTGACGATTGCCAGGCTGATAACTTCACGCAGA
>CAITLA010000136.1 GCA_903893135.1 uncultured Syntrophaceae bacterium
ACATGCCTGTGATGAGACAGCCCATCCTGCTCTTCTCAATGGGAAGTTCCCCTTCCTTTCGGTGAAAAAAAACCCTGCCGATCTCAAACATCTTGAGATCAAGACATCCGTTATGAGCATTTTTTTTCATTGTCTCCAGCAGGCTGCTTACGAGCGTCGTCCGCATCACTGATTGATCTTCCGTAAGAGGATTGCTTATTTTGACCATATTCTGGCGATCATCATTCTCTCTGATTCCCAGACGCTTTGCTGATTCAGGGGAAATAAAACTGAACGTAATTATCTCGGAGTAACCCGATCCCCTAATGAGGTCCCGTATTCTATCAACGACGATTTGCTGGTGCTCCCTCGTCACAGCCGTGGCAGACACGGGAGGCAACGTCGCAGGAATACGGTCATAGCCGTACAGTCTGGCTACCTCTTCGATAAGATCTATCTCCCTTGCAATATCCACCCTGTACGTGGGTGGAGTTACCCGGTAGACGCCGTCCTTCTCGGCGCGAATCATCATCTCTAAACTTTCCAGTATTTTAACGATTTCCGAGGCATCAATGTCTGTACCCAGTATTCCATTGAGCCTTTCTCTGCGGAGCTCTATATTCCCGGGGGATTCAACCTTTTGGGGATATCGGTCAATGTAGCCTCTACAAACCCGCCCACCGGAAATTTCAGCCATAATTTGAGCCGCTCTGTTTAGAGCCCTGATCACACCTTCAGGATCTATGCCGCGACCGAATCTGAATGCGGCATCCGTACTCATCCCCAGCGACTTAGCCGATTTTCTAATGGAGGTAGGGGTAAAATAAGCGCTTTCCAGAAGTATCATTTTAGTATCTTCTTTGACTTCGGAATTAAGACCGCCCATTATACCGCCAATAGCTACGGGCTTCTTGCCATCACAGATCAACAGCGTATCCGTTTCCAGAATGCGTTCCTTCTCATCAAGAGAGGTGAATGTTTCTCCCCCGCGGGATCTTCTGACCACAATGCGCCCCTCTTCAAGAAACCGGAAATCAAATGCATGAAGCGGTTGCCCCAACTCCATCATCACATAATTGGTGACATCAACGATATTGTTGATCGCACGCAAGCCTACTGCTTCAAGTCTCTGGCGCATCCAGAGGGGGGAAGGTTTTATGGTAACGTCATTTATAATTCTGGCGCCATAGCGGGGGCATAAATCGGGATCAAGTATATCAACTGATGTGATACTTCTTATATCCTGCTCATTTTCGGAAACGGCAGCATCCGGGTACTTAAGCATGGACCCTGTGATCGCAGCAATTTCGCGGGCAATTCCTATGATGCTTAAACAGTCAGACCTGTTGGGAGTAATCCCTATATCGAGGACCATGTCCTTGAGATTTAATGCTTCTGCCAAGTCAAGGCCTATAGTGAGGTCGCGAGGAAGAATCATTATCCCGGACGCATCGTCACCTATGCCCAGTTCTATCTCGGAACAGAGCATCCCCTCTGATACCGCGCCTCTGATTTTGGAACTCTTGATTGTATAGCCGCCCGGTAATGTTGCTCCGATTTTTGCCAGGGGAACCACATCGCCAGGATTGATATTACGCGCGCCACAGACGACGGAATACGTGCCCTCACCGTCAGCCACTTCGCAGAAGTAATATTTGTCTGTTTCAGGATGGGTCTTCACAGAAAGAAGCTTTGCGACAACTACATTGGTAAATGCAGGACCGATCTCCTTTGTCTCTTCAACTTCAAGACCAGCCATTGTCAAACGGTCGACAAGTTCTCCAAGCGGAATCCTTATATCGACATAATCTTTAAGCCATCTGAGACTTACCAGCATAAATGCAAATCCTAAATCTTAGCCGGGATTGTTTAAAATTCATGAGGCGCATATTAAATTCGAACTACGAATTATGGATACCCTAAACAAATTAAGACCCTGAATATCAGAATTGTTCTAGAAACCTCCAGTCATTTTCAAAGAACAACCGGATATCTGATATCCCGTACTTCAACATCGCAATTCGTTCGAGACCCAAGCCGAAAGCAAAGCCGGAGAATTCCTCTGGGTCGTAATTTACATTCTTGAAGACCTCCGGATCAACCATGCCGGAACCGAGTATTTCGAGCCAGCCGCTCTGAGAACAGACTCGACAACCAGTGCCTCTGCACATGACGCACTTGATATCGACCTCAGCAGAGGGCTCGGTAAAAGGGAAGAAACTGGGACGAAACCTGAGCGCCGTGTCCCCGCCAAACATCTGTTTAAGAAATAACGTGAGAACACCTTTCAAATCGCCGAAGGTGATGCCTTTATCAACCAGAAGACCTTCAATCTGATGAAACATGGGAGTATGAGAGATGTCGGAATCGGGTCGATATACCCTTCCGGGTGAAAGAATTCTGACCGGTGGCCGCTGCTTTTCCATAACTCTTATTTGTACCGGCGAGGTATGGGTACGCAGCACGATGTTATCTTCTATGTAGAATGTATCCTGCATATCCCTTGCAGGATGGTCTTTGGGAATATTCAAAGCCTCAAAATTATAGTAGTCCAGCTCTATTTCCGGGCCCTGGACGGATGAGAACCCGAGTCCCGCGAATATATCGCAAATATCCTTACAAACCAAGGATACGGGATGTTCCTTGCCAAAACGAACTTTTCTGCCTGGGAGTGTTACATCGATTCTATCGCGAAGGAGAACCTCCCCCTTCTTGAGGGCGGTTCTAGCTTTGAGAGCATTCTCTATTGCGGCAGTTAGCGTAGTTTTGATTTCATTACAGCGATTCCCAACTAACGGCCTCTCTTCCGGTTCTATATTCCCTAAGCCTCGGAGAAGCTTTGTTAGAATACCCTTTCTCCCCAAATACTTGGTTTTTACTGCGAGGAGCTCCTCTTCGGTATTTGACTTCTCTAACTCGGATTCTGCCTGCCTTTGAAGCTCCTCAAGTTCTTTCAGCATGCCGCCAGTTTACCTTTTGCGATACTGACTATCTCAGAGAATCCTCGAGGGTCATGAACGGCGAGCTCGGCCAGAATCTTTCTGTCAATTTCCACACCTGCTTTTTTCATGCCGCATATTAACCGGCTATATGACATTTCATTAATTCGTGCAGCGGCATTAATCCTCGCAATCCACAGTTTTCTAAAATCCCTTTTCCGCGTTCTTCTGTCCCTGTAGGCGTACTTCATTGCCCTTTCGACAGCTTCCGTGGCTGTCTTCAACAAACGGCTCCGCGCATTAAAATAACCCTTCGCCATTTTCAGGATTTTTCGTCTTTTTTTCTTAGCAGTTACACTTCTTTTTATTCTCGACATTTCTTTATCTCCCAGCTTTTTATCAAAATAATTATTAGATTCTACGATCAACAAAAGAAAAAGTTTTATCCGAATGCCGCATTCCAGTCCCTACATATAGGGAATTAACTTCTTAATTCCACGGGTATCCCTCTTGTCAAGAATGGCAGACTTCCGCAAATTCCTCTTTCTCTTTGTCGTTTTTTTTGTGAGAATGTGGCTACCGTAGGCCTTACTCCTCTTCACCTTGCCAGTTCCTGTCAGGCTAAACCGTTTGGCCGCGCCCCTGTGTGTTTTTATCTTTGGCATTAAATCACCCCTCTTGTACGAAAAATCCTAACTTCTAATTTCTAAATCCTAAACGACGTCAAAATACAACTGCCGTGATATTAAATATTATTCGCAATCGGATTTTAATATTGCTTAGGATTTCGGATTCAGAATCAAGTTCCTTGTAACTCCCTATTTCTTGGGAGATACCATCATAATCATATTTCTGCCCTCCAGCTTAGGATGTTGATCAACAATGCTCACATCTGCCAGCGCCCTTTGCACGTCCTCCATAATTTTCCTGCCCAGGTCGGTATAAGCCATTTCACGCCCCCTGAACATCATGGTTATCTTCACCTTATCGTTCTGGCTGAGAAATTTCTTAATATGTTTAATCTTTACCTGCAGGTCATGTTCATCGGTCTTCGGTCTTATCCTGATCTCTTTTACCTGAATGATGCTCTGACTTTTTTTTGCGACCTGTAGTTTCTTGCTTTGCTGGTATCTGAATTTTCCGTAATCCATAATACGGCAAACTGGCGGTGAAGAATTAGGAGCGACCTCAACCAGGTCCAATCCTGCTTTGGCGGCTACCTGCAGGGCCTCCGTCAGAGACATAATTCCCAGCTGTTTGCCTTCATCAATCAATCTGACGTCAGTTGCCTTAATCTCTTCATTTATGTTCAAATCCTTAGCTATGCGACACCTCCTGAATAATATTAAAGTCGAACATCAATATCCTAAATACATTCTAATGTCAAAGAATCTAGGCATCCCGGACATTCGGCTCTTACAATTGTTTTGCAGCTGACTTCCCGCGTTCAAGTACCTCCTTATGCCATCTACTGATACTGTGTAGATTTTTCCCTTATCAATTCAATAAACTCATTAACGCCGGTGGCGCCAAGGTCTTTGCCGCTTCGCTCGCGGGGCGAAACCCTATTCGATTCCATCTCCCGATCACCGATTACCAGCATATAGGGTACTTTCTGCATCTGTGCTTCTCTGATCTTATAGCCCAGTTTCTCATTCCTGAAATCCCTCTCCGCCCGAATTCCCGCTTCGATCAGCTCAATGTAAACCCTTTCTCCATAAGGAATATGCTTATCCGTAACAGTCATCAGAACTGCCTGAACCGGTGAGAGCCAGACTGGAAAGGCGCCCGCATAATGTTCAATTAACACGCCCATGAACCGCTCTATTGCACCTAAGATCACCCTGTGCAACATTACAGGTCGATGCCTTTCTCCGTCTGCGCCGATGTAGCTGAGATCAAATCGATCCGGAAGTGTAAAATCGCACTGAATCGTCGCACATTGCCACTTTCTCTTCAGGGCATCTTTTAACTTGAAATCGATCTTGGGCCCATAAAAGGCGCCATCTCCTTCATTAACCTCATATTCAATCTTGCTTATTTTAAGGGCTCTCTCTAATGCCGCCGTTGCCATTTCCCATTCCTCATCGGAGCCTATAGATTTTTCCGGCCTCGTGCTGAGCTCCACGTCGTAGTCAAAACCGAAAACTTTCATGGCATAGCTTACGAAATCTGCAATGGCGGTGATTTCACCATTTAATTGCTCCGGTGTGCACAGGATATGTGCATCATCCTGGGTGAACTGGCGCACTCTCATGAGGCCGTGCAGAACCCCTGTTTTCTCATGTCTGTGGACCGTACCGAGTTCGAAATACCGGAGCGGCAAGTCACGGTAGCTGCGAATCTTCGATTTATATATCAGCATGTGTGAGAGGCAGTTCATGGGCTTTATGCCATAGACCTGATTTTCTACCTCTGTGAAATACATGTTTTCTCTATAATGATCGAAATGTCCGGATCTTTTCCATAGATCGACTTTTAGAATCTGGGGTCCCATGACCATTTCGTAACCCCGTTTCAGGTGCTCTTTCCTCTCCCAGTCTTCAATGATGTTCCTGAGTCTGGCTCCTTTCGGATGAAAGATGATAAGGCCGGGACCTGCTTCATCATTTATCTGGAACAGGTCTAATTCTCTTCCCAGCTTTCGGTGATCTCTCTTCTTTGCCTCCTCAACAATATGGAGATATTCCGCAAGTGCTTTTTCCGTCGCAAAGCCTGTCCCATATATGCGCTGGAGCATCTTATTTCGCTCGTCGCCGCGCCAGTATGCCCCCGCCAAATTTAACAACTTAAATGCCCTGATCATCCCCGTAGATGGGATATGGGGTCCGCGACATAGATCTACATACCCCCCTTGACTGTACAAACTAACTGTTTTTACGTCCTCAGGCAGTTCGTTGAGAAGTTCGACTTTATAAGTCTCACCCTTTTCCCTAAAGAGAAAGACAGCCTCTTGCCTCGACATCTCCTGACGAACGAAAGGATGATTAGCGGCTATGATCTCCCGCATGCGCTCTTCAATTTTCGCGAGGTCTTCTGGAGTAAAGTTCTCTCTATAGTCGAAATCATAATAAAAGCCCTCTTCGATAGAGGGTCCAATAGTGATCTGAACCCCTTGAAATAAATCCTTTACCGCCTGTGCCATTACATGCGATATGCTGTGGCGCAGAATTTCCACGCCTTCCTTCGCTTCAATATTGATTAACAAAATCGTGGCGGGTTCTTCAATCGGATGGCTTAAATCAACAGGCTTATTATTCAGCTTCGCCGCAACCAGTGAAGGAAGCATCTCCTTCTTCCAAGATGTAATAATCTCTTTAATCGTTGTACCTTGATTACACTGACTGACAGAACCATCCGGTAATACAATCCTTATTTCATTCATAGACCAAAACCCGAAAGTTTGAACATTTAAACCATTTTGAGATACTGTCAATCATGCTTCTATAAGAAAGGGCATCACCGCATATCCCCTGCTGATGCCCTCACCAAAAATTAAATCGTCATATCTGGTTCTTATTTCTTACTGATAATAAATGGTAGGCACGCAGGGATTTGAACCCTGGACATCCACCGCGTCAGGATGGCGCTCTCCCCCTGAGCTACGTGCCTACATCAGGGCTCTCCAAAAGAAGGGGCTGATTTTTAACAGTAAAACTGCGTTATGTCAAGCAAATATTGCGGTTTACGTATTTTTGAAGGTATACCTTCTACACATCTAAGCCGTGCTACTGTTTAGTTTAATCCCCCTGAACATATAATTCAGCCCGGAAATTATGGTGAACGCTATTGTGACCCACAGCAAAATCATAAGCCACACATAATCGATCGTTCCCGGAAGAATACGGGAGACGAGGAAAAACACCAGAGTGAGCAATTGCAGGATTGTTGTGAGCTTGCCGATGAATGACGGGCGGATCTCATACGGGATGGACATGATTGACAGTATGGCAATGCCAACAAGGATGATAAAATCCCTGCTGATGACGATAACTGTGAACCATCCCGGAATTACTCCTTTTATAGACAGAGTCACAAAACAGCTTGCGAAGAGGGCCTTATCGGCTATCGGATCCAGATATGAACCGAGCACTGTCTGCTGGTTTAATATGCGGGCAAAAAAGCCGTCAAGGGCATCTGTAATCCCTGAAACAACCAACAAAATGAGTGCCTTCGAAAATGCTCCCTGCATGAGAAAGATCACCGTGATGGGCACAAGAAGTATCCTCACCAGTGTCAATAAATTTGGCAAATTCATTGGCTGCTATGTCCGGTTTGCACTATGGATTTATTATATGCTCTTAGTCCGATCCCAATTCCTGATCTCTCGCCTTGTTCCAGTCCACCCACTCGTCGCGATCTTCCTTTTCAGTAAATTCTCGCGATTTTTCCGCCGTTCCATCAGCGGCAATGCTGATCTGCTGCATCGATTTAATAATAAAGACCCATTCCTCCATTTTAACTTTCTTCGGACCGGGAATTGGAGTGGGTCCCGCGATCTTCTTGGGAGGACCGATCATCTTGGGCGGCTCCATGTCCGGACCACCGCCCGATACGTGCACGGTCCCATCATACACCCTTACCAGGGCCGACTTGTCTTTCTCCACATTCATGCGATAAATAGTGCCCCTGACACCGGCTACGGCATTTTCGGACCGAAGCTCAAACTGACCCCTCTTCCCCACGGCCTTGCTGACATTGGCCCAGGTCCTTCCAATGGCTATATGAAACTTCATGTTCCTCGGTACGGCATCGCCGCCGGAGTCAACCTGAAGAACCTTAAAATGGGAATTGCCGGCAAAGCGCACTGCTGAATAGTCTGGCAAGACGAGCTCCAGTCTCGCTTTAGGTCCCGTATTAACTTGGTCGCCACCCCTGAGAGTATCTCCCAAATTCAACGCATGCCATGTTTTTTTGCCGGCCTGAAGAATCTGAGCCGATCCCTCTAAAACGTTGACTTTGGCCTCGCCTCTGCCAATCTTCAGCTCCATAATTCTCTTTGCCGCCATCACCTGAGAACCAATCAACACAAATGACAATACGCACAAAAAAATTATTATTTTCTTCATCTGCGTCTCCTTATTCATAGTCAAACATACATACCCCGAACCCGGGGATCCGGGAAAAATCATGCAGAACTTGCCTCGGCCCTGTCCAGGTTCAAAAGGCTGCGGAGCTGCGTTATCCTGCAGAATCAGGACCATCGGGCAGAGTCTGCATGGCCTTATCTACGACTTCCTGCATAGCTGGTTCATAGACCTGGCACGAATCCATCTCAAGCTGTTCCCGTGAAATTCCGTAATTCCTTTTAACGGTTCTATTGCGGTAACTCCAGAGCGTCTCCCCCGTCTTTGCACTCCGCAGTTCAAAAAATACGGAGACGTACGTATGCGCGTAAACAAATGAAAAATCGGTGGAGCACTCTTCTAAAGAAGCATACAGGACAGCATCGACACCGAGCAGATCACCTATGGCCTTGGGAGGAATATTCTCTCTCTTGAAATCCATATTGCCCTTATATATCTTGGCGAGCTTTTCATCTATGACTTTTAACGTGACTTTAGGATAACCTTTGAAATAAAGTTCATTAAGAACCATTTCCCTCAGCATCTGGCCGACTCTGGCATCACCGGATTTCATATTCACAGGCAATATGGCAATAAGTCTTGTGCCTTTCTTGCTGTATTCGGGATTCACACTGTAGGGTTGTTTCCATGTGCAGCCCTGCATAACGATTAACGCGGTTATAATCAAAAAAATTCGATTAAAGCTACCCATCAATATCTAAGCCTCACCCTAAAAAGCACCTGAATGCAATCAAGCTTTCTCCGGAAGGGATCATATCAGCCTCATTTCTATTTCAAGAAGGTGACCTCAAAATAATTCTTATCTATGAGACCAATTATCAGGGAAAAATGCTCTGCCTTTGTCAGTTCATCCGAGAATGACTGGACGGTTCCCTGAAAATCCAAACCGTAAATAGTAATGCTATAAGAAAGGGCCGATTCATCTCTTTAACTTGTTAATCTCTTCCCTGATAACTCTCTCGGCAATCTCAGGAACTATTTCTTTCGCAATCCTTTCAGCAATTTCACTGACCCTTTTCATTATTTCATCATTAAGTCCCGGATCATCAAGAGACCCGCTGAAACCATTTTCAACAGCGTCCACGAGATCATGAACTTCATCACCCGGTCTCAATAATCTCTCATATACCCGACCATCAATTACAATGATTTCTCGATCCTGTTTGGTTTCAGCGCCGGCGTTATCATCTATGACGTCAACGAGGTCGTGAATCCTGTCATCTGGCTTCAATAAACGACTATCTACAAGGACATCTTCAGTTCTCGCATCTGAAACGTTTTCCTTACTGCCTTCCCGTAACACCCCAACCAAATGTTTGGATATTGCATCCATATACACTCCCACCTTGCATACGGCATTTGAGCCTTCGCAACTTTGTATAAAAATTCCATGAGCTACGCTCTAAAGAGCACTTCCAACGTGCCCGCCTTATCGCTCACATTTTTTACGAAGCCCGCATTATTTAACTCACTTCATGGCTTCTTATAAAAAGATCATGCTGCCTTATATAGGCCAGAACGTTAGACGTTAGTGAGTTATCATACCTGCGGGAACTGTTCAAGGAAATAGTAGGGCCGTTTTATCCACATCAAATATAGTTCGCCACCAGCCGGTAGACCCTTTTTTTGGGGATTCCCAATTCTTTGGCAAGTTTTTCGATGATGTCTCGCCGGGAAGAGCCGGAACTCTTCCACAAGTCTTCAAATTTCGCCAAAATTTCATCGTCGGAAAACGAAGAAGATATCTTTTCCCTCCTCCCTATGACCAGCGTCACTTCACCTTTGACAACCCTTCCCTGCAGCTGATTGATCACTTCTCCTAATGTTCCCCGCATGATTTCTTCAAAGACTTTCGTCATTTCCCTCAATACGACAACATTCCGGTTGCCGAGGACTTCTCCAATATCGCGAAGTGACTCTATGAGCCTTTTAGGGGATTCATAGAACACCAGAGTCTTCGCTTCGTCCATGAGAGTAGATAAAAACTGCTTTCTTTTGCCGGATCGTGACGGCAAAAAGCCATAAAAAGCAAAAGAATCAGTTGGTAGACCGGATACGCAGAGCGCTGTGACGACAGCTGACGCCCCGGGAACTGGAATAATCTCAATTCCCTCAGCAATAGCCTTACTGACAAGAACATACCCGGGATCGGATATGCCCGGTGTTCCGGCATCTGATACTATTGCCACATCCATACCATCATGCATTTTAGAAATCAGAACGCTGCTCTTCCTATCCTCAATACGATCGTAGAGACTGGTCATGGGGGTGCTAATCTGATAAGCCCCCAACAGTTTTCTGGTCCTTCTCGTATCCTCGGCTGCTATAATCTCAACTTCCTTAAGCACCCGTATGGCCCGGAGGGTTATATCCTCGAGGTTCCCAATGGGGGTTGCCACGACGTAAAGCGCGCCTTTTTTGATATTATTGCCCATATGGAAGTAAGATTAAATCAGATACAATGAACAATTTAAATGGCCCCGAGCACGTTTTCTTATTGACATATCGAGATGGTTTTCGTTTAATACCAGACCTGACAAAAAAAAACCATCAAAACAAAAACTCCAGGCTGCCATGAAGAGCGGGAGAAATGGATTCTGAACAAACATACCGGAGATATTGAAATATCCCCATCATAGACCGACATGAAGCGCATACTGATTACAGGCGGTGCAGGATTCTTAGGTTCTCACCTCTGCGATAAACTCATCGAGCAGGGCAACGAGGTCCTGTGCCTGGATAATTTTTTTACGGGAAGCAAGGATAATATAATCCATCTCCTTGCAAACCCTCGTTTTGAATTAATCAGACACGACATCATCAACCCGATTTTCCTCGAGATGGATCAAATCTATAACCTCGCCTGTCCGGCTTCGCCCGTGCACTACCAGTACAACCCTATCAAGACGATTAAGACCAATGTGATGGGGACTATCAATGCCCTCGGCATGGCAAAGCGTCTCAATGCGAAGATTCTCCAGGCATCGACCTCAGAGGTATACGGAGACCCCGACGTGCATCCCCAGAAGGAAGGATACTGGGGAAGGGTCAACCCTATAGGACCGAGAAGCTGCTACGACGAGGGGAAAAGGGCGGCAGAATGCCTCATGATGGATTACCACCGCCAGAACAATGTTAAAGTGAAGATTGCCAGAATATTCAATACCTATGGTCCACGTATGGCATTGAATGACGGACGTGTAGTCAGCAATTTTGTGGTACAGGCATTGAAAGGCGAAGATATCACGGTATATGGCGATGGTTCTCAGACCAGATCGTTCTGCTATGTTGATGATATGGTAGACGGTCTAATACGGATGATGGAAAGTGACGACAGTTTCCTCGGTCCCGTAAACCTGGGAAACCCGCACGAATTCAGAATTATGGATTTAGCGAAGACTGTAATAAGCATGACAGGAAACCGCTCCAAGATTGTTCATAGGCCCCTGCCCCAGGATGACCCCATGCAACGCAACCCTGACATTTCGTTAGCTAGGAAAATGCTGGGCTGGCAGCCACATGTGAATTTAGAGAAAGGCCTGGAACGGACAATTGAATATTTTCGCAAAGCAATTTGAAGATTAGAGGCTCCCATGAAATTCAGAAAAAATATCCTTTGTATCGGCGCCGGGTACGTAGGCGGTCCAACAATGGCCATGATAGCATACAAATGTCCCCAGTATAGGGTCACTGTCGTCGATATCAATCCGATCCGCATTGCGGAATGGAACTCCGACGATCTCCCCATTTATGAACCGGGGCTTGGCGAAATAGTTAAGGCAACGAGAGGAAAAAACCTCTTTTTCAGTACCGATATCGAAGGCGGCATCAGGGACAACGACATCATCTTCGTCAGTGTAAATACACCGACCAAGACATTCGGAGCGGGTGCAGGCATGGCGGCAGACCTCCAGTACTGGGAAAAAACGGCCAGGCAGATCCTCCAGTATTCGGAATCGACAAAGATAGTCATAGAAAAGAGCACCCTTCCCGTGAAAACCGCTCTGGCCATGGAAAAAATACTTAATTACACGAAAAACTCTATTTCTTTCGATGTCCTTTCCAACCCTGAATTTCTGGCGGAAGGTTCGGCTATTAAGGATCTCGAAAATCCTGATCGCATCCTCATAGGATGCCAGGATACAAAAAGCGGATTGGCAGCCAGGGAAACCCTTGTGGAAATATATGCCAACTGGGTGCCCCGGGAAAAAATCATCACTTCCAATATCTGGAGCAGTGAACTTTCCAAAATCGTATCGAACGCTTTTCTGGCGCAGAGAATATCATCGATCAATGCGATTTCGGCCCTCTGCGAAAAGACAGACGCCGATATCGCCGAGGTATCAAAGGCCGTCGGGATGGACAGCCGGATCGGCAGCAAGTTTCTCAGCGCAAGTGTCGGCTTCGGTGGTTCCTGCTTCAAAAAGGACATCCTCAACTTAGTATATCTCTGCCAACATTATAGCCTGCATGAAGTTGCAGACTACTGGGAAAGCGTTGTCAGAATCAACCAGTATCAGCAGGAGCGCTTCATCCTGAATATGCTAACCACCATGTTTAACACACTCGCCGGCAAGAGGATCTGCCTTTTCGGTTTTGCATTCAAAGCCAACACAGGTGATACAAGAGAAAGCCCTGCCATTTACATCACCAAAAGGCTGCTGGAGGAGAAGGCGGAGATCGTCATCACCGACCCGAAAGCACTGAAAAACGCAAAGGCGGACCTGACAGGCATGGAAGGGCAAGTCAGCTTCGTAGAAGATCCCTACAAGGCAGCGGAGGGATGCCACGCTATCGCGATACTGACAGAGTGGGACGTGTACAGGAACCTTGACTTTCAGAAAATCTTCAACACCATGACCAAGCCGGCCTCTATCTTTGACGGGAGGAACATCATTGACCACAAGCGATGCTTTGATATCGGCTTCAATGTCTATCCTACCGGCAAACCGGCATTAACCCATTCTTAATGTCAATGACCCCCATCGACTCCTTGAATATTACTGTCATAGGCGCCGGAGTAGTTGGCCTGTGCATTGCAGAAGAGCTTTCTGCAAAGTATAAGCGGGTATTGCTTATTGAAAAAAACGACGGCTTCGGCCAGGAGACAAGCAGTCGCAACAGTGAGGTCATACACGCCGGCATTTACTACCCCCACGGCTTCCTGAAGGCTTCCTTGTGTACAGAGGGAAATCGCCTCCTCTATGATCTATGCAGGGAACGAAACATTCCTCATAAGCGCATAGGTAAACTGATTGTCGCTATCAACGACGAAGAATGTGAACGACTCGAAAACATAAAGAAGCATGCCGAGGGAAATGGCGTATCCGATCTCACACTGTTAGGGAAGAAGCAAACTTTGACCCTCGAACAGGAGGTCAGCGCAAAGGCTGCCATCTATTCCCCGTCCACCGGGATCATCGATAGCCATAGCCTGATGCGCTCTTTCTGCATAAATGCCGAAAAGAACGGCGCCGTGGTCGCTCTCCGATCGAAAGTGACAGCCATTCATGCCAAAGATGGTATCTATGAACTGGAAACAAACGGGGGAGAATACCGATTTCACACAAGGGTCATAATCAACAGCGCCGGTCTTTATTCCGACAGTATCGCCGCTATGGCCGGCATTAACATCGAACGGCACGGATACCGTCTCCTGTACTGCAAGGGAAATTATTTTTCTGCCTCCCCTGCTCCGAGACTGAATCATCTGGTTTATCCCGTGCCCCCGGAAAATACGGAAAGCCTCGGCATCCATGCTACGCTGGATCTCGGCAACCGTGTCAAGTTCGGCCCGGACAGCCAGTACATAGATGAAATCGAATACAGCATAGATGAAGGGAGAAGGGAATCGTTCTATCAATCCATCAGGAATTACCTGCCTGGGATAAAACCGGAATACCTCCATCCGGATATGTGTGGTATCCGTCCGAAACTCCAGGGCCCCGGCGAAGCCTACCGCGACTTCATCATTAGAGATGAGCGCGATATAGGATATCCCGGACTGATAAATCTCATCGGCATTGAATCTCCCGGCTTGACCTCCTGTGTCGCCATAGCACGGTACGTAAATGCCCTCGTGGCTCCCTACCTTTAGGGGCAACGGTTCGAGAAGCAAGTCTCAAATTCCAAGACATACATTGAATGAAATATAGGATGGAATTAACCGGCAAGTTCGAAGGCGTTTTGTATAAGCTCTACAGTGCTCCCGTCAGGCAGCATCTTGATCGCCACGACGTCGAATCTCGCATTGCAGGGATAGATGTGTTTCTCTTTTAAATACATGAGGGAAATTTTTGAAATCTTCTTTTGCTTTTTCAATCCCACGGCAAGCTGGGGATCGCCAAACTCTTCCGATTTCCTGCTCTTAACCTCCACAAAGACAATCGCATCCCCGTCTTTTGCCACAATGTCAATCTCTCCCAACCGGCACTTGTAATTGCGTTCGACGATCCGGTAGCCTCTGCTCTTCAAATAAGCAACAGCAATATCCTCTCCTTTCTTGCCGGTCCGTATCCTATCAGAACCCTTCATATTTACATCCAGTGTCACAGAATTTTTTTGATATATTAAGGAGCTTTAGGAATGTTCTGAGAATGCGAATTAAGATTTTTCCGATTACAATTATTAGCAAAGCGTAACGGCTGCAAATTCAACTGTCTGAGCCCGAAGAGCGAGTTTTGAATTTGCAGTGAAGCAAGCTTTAGAATTGTCGAAAAAATGTTTTGAGCGGCGAAGAACTTTTTCAAAGCCCTAACTCTCAATACTCCATTTCGGCATTTGCGTGGAGGAGACTCTTGTCTTTAAGTATGAAAGACCTTCGATGAATCTTGCAATGCCCATGCTTCTTTATCGCTTCTCTATGTTCCTCTGTAGCATAGCCTTTGTTCTTGAAAAAATTATACTGGGGGAACTGGCGATCATAGATCTCCATGATCCTGTCTCTTGTGACTTTGGCAATGATGGAGGCAGACGCTACGGAGACGCTACGCGTGTCGCCTTTGACAATGGCTTCCTGGGGTATGGAGACAAAAATACGATGTGGTCCGTCAATGAGGAGATAATCAGGCGTCAGGGAAAGATTCAATGTGGCCTCCTTCATGGCCAGGAGTGTCGCCTGAAATATGTTCACTTCGTCAATAAGCGAAGCCTCGACAACACTGATGCCAATGGAAAGGGCGTCTTGCCTTATGATTTCGGAAAGGCTATCTCTCTTCTTGGCTGTTAGCTGCTTGGAATCTTTGATTTCCCTGTTTTTGTAATCGGGGGGAAGTATCACGGCTGCGGCGACAACGGGACCCGCGAGGGGACCTCTGCCCACCTCATCAATGCCAGCTATTGATCTATAACCAAGTTGATGGGCACGCCGTTCGAAACTATTCATAGTCGGGATAAGAAACTTACAAACGAGGTTCTGAGGGGTAAATCAAAGATGGGGAGGGCTTCCCACATCCCTGCCTGTGAATATTTCGAGACGTGGGGCATCCTCTATACAGGGCTATTTTCTTCCCATTTCTTTGATTCTTGCTTTTTTCCCTCTTAGACCGCGCAAGTAGTACAGCCGGGAACGCCGCACTTTACCGCGAGTGACTACTTCAATCCTATCTATGACCGGTGAATGAAGGGGAAATGTCCGTTCAACTCCTACACCATAGGAAACCTTTCTCACTGTGAAACTGGACCGGCAATCACCTCGTTTTCTGCGGATGACAACGCCTTCAAAGGCCTGTATTCTCTGCTTCTGTCCCTCCACAATTCTCACGAACACCCTGACGGTATCGCCGGGCCTGAAACTGGGAATGTCTCCTCTCATCTGCTCTTTTTCAAGCATTTCCATAGCATTCATATCGCAAACTCCTCCATATCGCGTCACTTACAATTCTTTTTTATGTCTTCGAGTGTTTTTCCGTCCTCATCGCATAGCTTTATTTTTTCCAGCAAGTCCGGCCGCCTCAAATATGTTCTTTTTAGCGATTCCTTCCTCCGCCATGACTCAATCTCCCGGTGATTACCTGACAGCAGTACATCGGGAACTTGCCAGTCCCGGTAGCTGCCGGGACGTGTATAGTGGGGATACTCCAACAAACCGGTAGAAAACGAATCATAAGATGCGGAGTCATAATTCCCCAGAACACCCGGGATCAGACGGGTAACAGCGTCAACGATGACCATAGCCGAAAGCTCCCCGCCCGTCAAAACAAAATCGCCTATCGAAATCTCTCTGTCAACCAGATGGTCCCTTACCCTTTCGTCTACACCCTCGTAGTGACCACATACGAGAACAATGCGAAAATAGCGAGACATTTCCTCCGCTATTTTCTGGTTGAAGGTTTCTCCCTGGGGGGTCAGGAGAACTACCAGGGCATTCTCTCTTGAGGGAACGATTGACGCCAGAGCCCTGTCGATTGGTTCCACCTTCATGACCATGCCGCCGCCGCCGCCGTAAGGGGCGTCATCTGTCATCCTATGCTTATCCTCGGCATAGTCGCGGATGTTGTGGAGATGGATTTCCGCCATCCCCTTCTCCTGCGCTCTTTTCAAGATACTGTGATTAAGCGGGGATTCAAACATCTCGGGGAAGACGGATAGGATATCAAACCTGATCATGGCCTTCTATAAACCTTCAAGCAGTCTTACAACCATCATCCCCCGATTGATATCGATCTTTCGTATCACATCGGCAATGCCTGGCAGCAAAACCTCTCTTTCTCCCCCGCTGCATACGTAGACGTCATTACTCCCCGTCGGGAAAATAGCCTCAATTACGCCTAAAAAGCGGCCCTCTTCCGTAACTACTTTAAGGCCTATCATGTCCCGCCAGTAATATTCGCCTTCGGGCAATTCTTCCAGTTTGTCCGCGGGAATCAGTACCAAGCAACCAACAAAGGCATTCGCACTTTGGAGATTTTCGACGCCTTCTATTTCGAGAAAAAAACTCTTTCCCCTGCTCCGAAAGCCCTTCAATTTGAAGGGCACCTTCTTATCTTCTCCTTGTCCTATATAGAGTTCGTCAAGGTTTTGAAGCTTGTCATTTGACTCAAGGTACGACACCGCTTTCATACGGCCCCTGAGACCGCAGGACTTAACAATCTTGCCAATTTCAAAGAACTGAGTCTGGTTCATTCAATAATTTCTAAGACGGCCCTCTTGCGAAGCTTCGTTGATGCCGCACTTAAAATGGTCCTCATGGCTTTTGCGGTTCTTCCCTGCTTGCCGATAACTTTACCCAGGTCTTCCTTCGCAACTCTCAGTTCGATCACAGAAGTCTGCTCACCAAGCACCTCGGATACTTCCACCGAATCAGGACTATCCACCAAAGACTGAGCTATGTACTTGATCAACTCTTTCATCGTCACAACCTCCACGGATTACTTATTGAATAAATCCATTAGCAATAGACTTCAACCGCAAAACCACTCAATTTCGAAGTTCAAGACATGGCCCCATTTGTTTCAACTATGTTCACTTCGCGATCCCCTTCTTTGCAAACAACTGGGAAACCGTCAAAGTGGGTATGGCTCCTTTTGAAAGCCAATCGACAACACGTTCCTTTTTCAGGACAACCTCCGCCGGATTTTTTTGTGGATTATAACTTCCCAGGATCTCCAGAAATCTGCCATCCCTCGGAGATTTGGAATCGGCTACCACAATCCTGTAATAGGGCCTGCCTTTTCCACCAAGCCGCGCCAACCTTATCTTAACTGCCATTCCTGTTATCTATCACCTCCTGAAAATTATTGTAATTTGTTATACATACGTTTTATTATAAAGGAAGAATGTTTACTATAATCCATTTTTCATTCAATTAAAAGGGTAAATTACCCCTGCGAAACGATTTCATCCCATCCTTTGACGTCAGCTTTTTCATGATCTTTCTCATCTCACCATAATTTTTCAACAGCCTGTTGACGTCCTGGACTGTAGTTCCACTTCCCTTCGCTATCCTTTTTCTCCTCTGACCATCGATTAAGAGATAATTCGAACGTTCCTTCCTTGTCATAGAATCGATTATCGCCAGGGTTCTTATCATTTCCTTCTCATCGGGTGTCGCATGCGCCAGAGCTTTGAGCTTTCCCAATCCGGGAATCATCCCCATAATGTCGCCGATAGACCCCATCGACTTGATCTGTTTCAATTGGTCCCGGAAATCTTCAAGGGTGAATTCATTCTTCCTGATTTTCTTCTCGAGCTCGCGCGCCTGTTTTTCATCGACTGTAGCCTGTGCCTTTTCGACAAAGGTCAGGATATCACCCATACCTAAGATCCGTGAAGCCAGGCGTTCGGGATGACAAACCTCTAAAGCATCGATTTTTTCACCGACACCGATGAACTTTATGGGCTTGCCGATGACAGCCTGGAGCGAGAGCGCTGCGCCGCCCCTCGCATCTCCGTCCATCTTGGTCATAATCACGCCATCAATGCCGAGAAGTTCATTAAATTTTCCCGCCACATTCACAGCATCCTGGCCTGTCATGGCATCTGCGACAAGGAGAATCTCCGCGGGATTAATTGCATCCTTTATCCTTTTCAGTTCATCCATCATTTCATTGTCTATATGAAGCCGGCCGGCCGTATCAATGATAATAACCTCATAGCCGTTGCTCCTTGCCTCATCGACGGCCTGCAGGCACATCCTGACCGGATCGTGAATATCTGCGGAAGCATAAATCCCCACACCGTCAATCTTCTCACCTAAGACCCGCAGCTGCTCTATGGCTGCAGGTCTGTATACGTCTGACGAAACGAGATATATCCGTTTCCCCTGATTGACCAGATGCTGTGCAAGCTTGACCGCTGTCGTAGTTTTACCGCATCCCTGAAGACCGACCATCATTACCGGAGCAGGAAAGCGATTTGAAAGTCTCAGCTGGCTGCTTTTCCCTCCCAGTAGCCCCACGAGCCTGTCATGGACAATCTTCACGACCTGCTGACCCGGCGTGATACTGTCCAGAACCTCTTGCCCCACAGCCCTCGACCTGATGTCATCTATAAAGTCTTTGACCACTTTAAAATTGACATCCGCCTCAAGAAGGGCCATGCGTATCTCTCTCAAGGCGGAGACAATATTATCTTCATCAAGGCGACCTCTCCGCTTGAGTTTCTTAAATACATCTTCCAATTTTTCCGTCAGCGTCTCAAACATTACTCACCGGCACATATCTGCTTACTTCAGTTATTCTTCGCTCCCATTCTAAGAACGACACAGTTGAGTCCCTTGATTTTTTTTGCCACACGATCCGCCGTCTTCTGCGCATCTTCCCGACTTTCAAACCCCTCAAGGGTTATGCGCATCCACTTTCCCTTTTTCGGCACCTGCATTTCTGCAACTCTGGGGGAAAATCCCAGGCCTGTAAGTTTTTTACGTAACTGGTCCGCTTTTTCCTTTTCCTTGAAAGAACCAACCTGTATCTGATATTTCTCCTGCTCGAGAGAAGGCTTTATTTCCGTTTGAGTGGCGGCAGGAACTGAAGGCTGCTTTTCGTCAGACGCTGCTGCTGCTACAGGCGCCTTCTTTTCCTCCGGAACAATTTCTTCCCCCCCTGCCTTGGCGGTTTCTGTCGCTGTTTCGCCCACGGACACTGCAGTCTCTGCCCTGTTCGACGACAAGCCAAGCTTTTCCATCATCATGCCCCGAAAACCGTGTGAATACTTTTCCGGGTAGGTATCAATATTCTTGCCAACCGTCACACCGAAGAGAAAAACAACAAAAAGCAAACAGGACATTCCCACGATAAATAGAATCAACGCCCGTTTACCCAGTTTCAGTTCAAATACACGAACATTCTTGGATGTCATTTCGCTCTTCTACTGTCTTCACATTCTTTCCGGTGCTGAAACTCCCAGTATCCTTAAGGCATTGCCGAGCACGGCCAGAATTGATTTTGTCAGGAAAAGCCTCGCCCTGCTGAGGCCTTCTTCATCAGAAAGGACCTTGTGCTTGTTATAATAGCTATGGAAGAGCGCTGCAAGATCATTAAGGTAAAACGTCAAACGGTGTGGCTCGAGGGACAGCGCAGCGCCTTCAACCACCTCAGGAAGCCGGGTAATTGCCTTAATTAAGTTAATCTCCTC
This sequence comes from uncultured Syntrophaceae bacterium, assembly GCA_903893135.1. Taxonomy (GTDB): domain Bacteria; phylum Desulfobacterota; class Syntrophia; order Syntrophales; family UBA2185; genus Fen-1135. The sequence goes on from CAITLA010000136.1 coordinate 20,078, forward strand.
AGGAAGAGTCAGGAAACTCAAATCCACTTCATCATATGCCGGAATTTTGTATCCCCGCTCATCGGCATTTCTCATGATGCTGCAAATTCTCGCATGGGCGTACTGCACATAATAGACGGGATTCTCGCTTGATTGCCTCTTTGCCAGTTCCAGATCGAAATCCAGGTGACTGTCCGAGCGTCTCATCAGAAAATTATACCTTGCTGCGTCTTTTCCTACTTCGTCCACGACTTCCTTCAGGGTTACGAACTCACCGGCACGGGTGGACATGGGGACAGGCTTCCCATCCCGCAAGAGATTCACAAGCTGCACCAGAACAATCTTCAGCGAATCCTTTTCATGACCGAGGGCCTCGATACAGGCAGCCATCCGGGGGATATATCCATGATGATCGGCCCCCCAGACATCGATATTTTTATCAAAACCGCGCTCGTACTTATTCTGATGGTAGGCTATGTCAGCGGCAAAGTAGGTCGGCTCTCCACTCTTTCTTATAACTACCCTGTCTTTCTCATCTCCAAAAGCGGTGGTCCTGAACCAGACGGTTTCCCCATCGTTGTAAATGAATTTTCTCTTCTCAAGTTCGGCAAGCAGCTTTGCTACTCCATCATCCTTGTAAAGATCCTTCTCACTGAAGTAATTATCAAAAACTACGCCGAAGGCCTTTAAATCGTCCTTTATGCCAATTAATATTTCACTTGCAGCATAATCGGTAAATATGCGGATGGTATCTTCCTGATTTCTGTTACGATAGCCGTCACCCTCTTTTGCAATTATTTCTTTTGCCAGATCCCTGATATAGTCCCCCTGATAGAAGCCTTCAGGAAACTCTACCTCCTCGCCCAGAAGCTCGAGATAACGAAAGAGAACGGACTTCCCCAAGTTGTTCATCTGGTTGCCCGTATCATTAATATAATACTCGCAAAAAACCGAACACCCTGATGCCTCAAGGATGTTCGCAATGACGTCACCAACAACAGCGCCTCTCGCATGTCCTATGTGAAGAGGCCCCGTGGGATTGGCGCTGACAAATTCCAAATGTATTTTCTTCCCTTTGCCGTAATCAGAGGCGCCATACCGATCACCAAGTTTATCGACATCGGCAAGCAAAGTAGACCATACATCCTCCCTTATAAAGAAGTTCATAAAACCGGGGCCTGCGACCTCGACCCTTGCCAGCACATCATCACCGCTGCTGATATGTTTTGAGATGATCTCTGCAATCCGGCGGGGCGGCAGTTTGCCCTTCGCACGGGATGCCACTATCATGGCCACATTGGAGGCATAGTCACCGTGCCCGGCATCCTTCGGTATATCGATTTCAATATAGGGAATAGCCTCTGCCTCTATTAACTTTTTATCAATACAGGCCTTTACGGCGTTTCCCAACAATGTTTGCAATCTGCGCTTCATTCAACCTCACATCTTCTGCTTTCGCAAAATACCTGCTCTCCAAAATTCTCCCGAACCCAAGGAGTCGGAATGGACAAGAAACCATTATTATCCATACTAAAAAAGTTGGCCATATGGCCAACCTCTTATTTGCATAACAGGATTCAAAAGCCAAACGCAGCAGGTTACGAATCAGAGCCCTATCAGTCACACCATTCGCTTCCCTGTTTTGTATTGTCCTAACTGTTTAGTACGGTATATTTATACTACTTTGAAGTCAAGAAATTTTGACAAAAACGTCAGTAGTGAAAGAACAGAAAATTCATCACGTCCGCGCCCACAAAGAGGTAGGCGACAGCAGCAATGGACAGGAATGGGCCGAAAGGCACTGCATATTTCATGTCCTGCCCCTTGATAATCATAGCCGATACACCGACAACGGCGCCAAGCAAAGAGCTGACAAATAGGATAAAAAACAGTGACTTCCACCCCAAGAAAGCGCCAAGCATGGCAAGTAGCTTGATATCTCCTCCCCCCATGCCTTCTCGTTTTGTGATGATTTCATATAGGAAAGCAATAGCAAAAAGACACCCTCCGCCGATCAGAATCCCCAGGAGCGATTCCCACACGGTTAGATTCATAAAGAAAACGGCAAGGAAAAAGAAGACAGGTATCCCCGGCAAACTGATGACATCAGGGATTATCTGGTGACGGAGGTCAATGAACGTGATGACGATCAATGCACAGGTGAATATGAAAGAAAAAAGGTATTTGAAACTGAGACCAAATTTCAAGAATAGAAGGAGCGACATAATGGCTGTAATCGCTTCTACGATGGGGTATTGCAAAGAAATCTTCTCATGGCAGTCCCTGCATTTCCCCCGTAAAATAAGGTAACTGATAATGGGAATATTATCGTAAATCCTGACGGCATGACCGCACTTCGGGCAATGGGAGGATGGAAGGACGATTGATTGCCCTTCAGGAATACGAAAGATCAAGACATTGAGAAAGCTCCCAACGGCGGCGCCCACGCACGTGAGAAAGATGTCCAGAAATACGCCCATAAAACCCTTATCAATATCTTTCGTCTAATTTTCGCAAGAATGTGCCCTATCCCTTCGGTCGTTTCACTTTCCGCAATAGCAATCATCTAATGATTTTCTTGAACGGTCTAACGATTGCCGGCATCAGCCGTCTTTCCGGTCCCACTTATAAGGAATATCATTATCATGGGGATGCACTCTGAATTCATCGGGATCCGTATAATTGTATGCCTCTGTGGGAGTGTTGACCACCACGGCTTCTTCCTGAGAAACGCATTTGAATCCGTGATACACGTAGGGCGGAACATGAATCAGAACAGGATTATGTTCGCCAGCAAAGAACTCGTTTATCTCACCGTATGTCGAAGAATCCGGTCTGCCGTCATAAAGAACAATTTTCATCATGCCTTTTACAACGGCCATATTGTCATACTGCTTCTTATGATAATGCCATCCTTTTACAACTCCCGGGTAGGCGGTCGTCATATACACCTGGCCGAACTTTTTAAACATCTCATCATCCATGCGCAGGATCTCCATCAATCTGCCCCGCTCGTCCGGTATGACCTTCAGCTTTTTAATCATGACACCTTCGATCATATTCGATGCCCTCACATTTTGTTTGCCCCTGTTTTCGCCACCATATTCCCGGCATATTGCAGGGATTCAAATGTCCCCGCATCGCTCCACCAGCCATCAAGAATATCCCACTCCATTCTTCCTTCGTTAATATAGAAATTATTAACGTCCGTAATCTCCAGTTCCCCTCTCTGTGACGGCTTCAAAGTTTTAATGAAATCAAAAACTCTCCTGTCATACATATAAATGCCGATGACGGCGTACTGCGATTTCGGCACGGCAGGTTTTTCTTCAACACGTATAATGCGGTTTCCGTCGAAAACTGGGACGCCGAACCTCTTGGGGTCAGGCACCTCTTTCAGCATAATCCGGGCCCCATCTTTCTGCTTTTTAAAAGATTCAACTGCCTTTCTGACATTGTTCTCAATGATATTATCCCCTAAGACAACAGCAATCTTCCCTTCATCGGCAAAAAACTCCGCAAGGCTCAGGGCTGCCGCAATTCCCCCCTCGCCCTCCTGATAGGTATAATTAAGATGTTTGAGTCCGAAGTCCGCCCCGTTTCCCAGGAGTTTCAGAAATTCGCCGGCATTATTCCCCCCTGTAACAATCATGATGTCATCAATACCGGCATTCACCAATATCTTTATGGGATAATAAATCATAGGTTCATCGTAAACGGGAAGGAGATGTTTATTAGTAACCTTTGTGAGAGGATACATGCGACTGCCCAAACCTCCCGCCAGGACAACACCTTTCATAATTTCTTCTCCTTTTTGCCAGGACGGGCATCACCCCTGTCCTCTGTGCAAGACCAATAATTGCGCATTCGTATATCACATTAAAGCCACCTCAACAACAGAAACATTCTTTTAGTATTCACCCTTTACATCACAGGCAGGCGTGATATAAGATGCAGCAAACACGGGGAGGAAGACGCATCATGACTGATGAATTCTATATGAAACGGGCCCTCAGGCTTGCCCGAAGAGGAGAAGCATGGGTAAGTCCCAACCCCATGGTAGGTGCTGTTATTGTAAAGAGGGGCCGGATTATCGGAGAGGGGTATCATCAGAAATTCGGCGGTAACCACGCCGAAATCAATGCCATTAATCAAGTAACCGAACCCATCAAGGGCGCGACCATCTATATTAACCTTGAACCCTGCACTCATCACGGGAAAACGCCTCCCTGCATAGAAAGTATTATTGGCGCTAAACCCGCAAGAGTAGTCATCGGCACCCCTGATGCCAATCCTATAGTTACAGGCAAAGGCATCGAAGCCTTGAAACGCCACGGCATAAAGACAACGGTGGGTGTCCTGGAAAAATCGTGCAGGGAGCTCAATGAAAGGTTTTTTAAATTCATGCGGACGGGAATTCCCTTCGTAACCCTCAAGTTCGCCCAGAGCATCGATGGAAGAATTGCCACTGCCTCGGGACATTCCCGGTGGATCAGCTCCGAGCAGTCACTCAAGTTTGCTCACGCATTGAGAAGTCATCATGATGCTGTCCTCGTCGGTTCGGGCACATTGTCGAAGGATGATCCGGAACTGACTGTCCGCCTGAGCAGAGGCAGAAACCCCCTCAGGGTCATTATCGATTCCCATTTGTGTATATCTCTTGATGCGCGAATTCTGAAAGATCAGGACAAGGCCAGGACTCTAATCGCAACCACAAATTACGCGGATCGCGAGAAACACGCCCGCCTTGCGGATCTCGGCATAGAAGTGCTGGCCGTTGACACAGACAAGAATCGCCGTGTTGATCTGATGAGACTTCTTATGGAACTGGGAAAGAGGAATATCTCATCTGTCCTCGTTGAAGGCGGAGCAGCCATCATCACATCCATGCTGGTGGAACAACTGCCAGATAGATTAGTCATAGTTATTGCTCCGAAGATAGTAGGGAAAGGCCTCGAGGCGATCGGCGAACTCGGAATCAAGAGCATAAATGAATCGCTCAGACTCGCCTACAGAAAAGTCCGAAGACTTGGCGACGACCTTATCATCGATGGTAGAATAGAAAAAAAGACCCCATAATAAGAAACGGGGCTTGAGTGGCAAATCAAAATTTGTCTTCTCTTACGAACGTTAAAGGAGGAAATCTTGGCTGATAAATTCGTTAGTGAAAGAAATATCAGATTTTTGCTCTACGAGGTCTTCGATGCATCCTCCCTTCTCAAATATCCCCGCTATGCCGATCACAGCCGGGAGGCCTTCGATATGATCCTTGAAACAGCCCTGAAACTGGGGAGGGATCTCTTCAAACCCACCTTACGGGAAATGGACAAGAACCAGCCGGAATTCGTCGATGGCCAGGTGAAGGTTCATCCGAAGGTGAAAGAGATCATGCAGATTTGCGGCGCAGGCGGCTGGATATCCGCCACGGCCCCTGCCGAACTGGGCGGGCAGCAGCTCCCGGTGATTTTGGGATTTGTCCCCATGTTCATCTTCTCCGCAGCGAATTACGCGGGGAGCGTCTATCCCTACCTCACCGCCGGCGCCGCCCATCTCATATATTCCTTCGGTACCGCAGAACTGATCAATGCCTATATCCCCAGGATGTATGCCGGCGATTGGCAGGGGACCATGGCCCTCACAGAACCTCAGGCGGGAAGTTCCTTATCTGACATCACGACCCTTGCTGAACCCGGCGACCAAGGGCACTACCGGATACGGGGACAGAAAATATTTATCTCCACAGGGGATCATGACGGTGTGCAAAACGTCGTACATCTTCTTCTTGCGCGGATTGCCGGCGCTCCTGCAGGCGTGAAAGGCATTTCTCTATTTGTCGTCCCCAAGATGCGACCCGATGATAATGGCGCACTCGTCTTTAACGATGTCCATGTGGCGGGTATCTACCGTAAGATGGGCTACCGCGGGGCGCCCATCACCCAATTGAGCTTCGGCGAGAACAATGATTGCAGGGGCTATCTCGTCGGACAGCCTAACCGGGGACTCTCCCACATGTTCCAGTTGATGAACGAGGCACGAATTGCCGTAGGAATTGCGGCCGCTGGCATTGCCTCCGCCGCCTATTATGCGGCGCTGGAATATACCCAGCAGCGGCCTCAGGGACGGCCGCTTACAGCCAGGGATCCCTTGTCTCCTCAAGTTCCTATCATCGAGCACCATGACGTGAAGAGGATGCTTCTCTTCCAGCGCGCCGTCGTCGAAGGCTCCCTTTCACTCCTCATGCAATGCGGCAAATATATCGATCTGGAGAAGGTTCTTGAAGGAAAGGAAAAAGAGAAATACAACCTTCTCCTGGAAATTCTCACGCCTGTAGCCAAGAGCTATCCTGCAGAGATGGTAATCCTCGCCGTAAGCCAGGCCCTGCAATGTCTCGGAGGGTACGGATACTGCGATGAGTTTCCACTGGAACAACTCTACCGTGACGCGCGCATCCATCCCATCCACGAGGGAACCACAGGTATTCAAGGGCTCGACCTTCTGGGTCGCAAGGTGCCCATGAAGAACGGAGAGGCCGCCATGTTGCTTATCCAGGAGATCGAAAAAACCATTGCTCTCGCCAAAGAGGAGACGCAGTTGCAGCCTTACGCCAGGGAACTCGAAGAGGCCACGGACAAACTCAACAAGGTCACGACGCATCTGGTCAGCCTTGCCATGCAGGGAAAGGTGGACCTCTTCCTCGCAGACTCAACACTTTATCTGGAATTTTTCGGCATTATAACTATCGGCTGGCAGTGGCTCCTCCAGGCCTTAGCCGCAGAGAAGGCCTTAAAGAAAAATCCCACCGGAACGGATATAAATTTCTATCAGGGAAAGCTGTATACCTTCCGGTATTTTTTCCAATACGAACTTCCCAAAATCGAGAGTCTGGCCAAGAGTCTGCTCGCAAGCAACCAGATAACAGTGGAGATGAAGAAAGATTTTTTCTGAGAGAATCATGTGAGAGGTTATATCCGCTTTATTCACCTCCTTGGGTAACATTTAATTTGAGGCAATTCGGTAATGAAATATGCCTTGACTTTGCGCAAACAGTAAAGTATCATGCATCCATATCCTGTACCTCGCTATGGTCTTAAGTCAGTACGGTACAGTTAAAGTTGAGTTATGACAATTTGAAGTGCAACGGCGGCCACAATGCTCTTTAGAGTCTTGGTGGCTTTTTTATTTCTGTCATATTGGTAATTCGACTTTTGGTAAATTCTAAGAAAGGAGGAGACTAATTATGTCAGAAGGTAAAGTAAAATGGTTTAACGAGAGTAAAGGTTTTGGATTTATCGAGAAG
>CAITLA010000137.1 GCA_903893135.1 uncultured Syntrophaceae bacterium
ATATCAGAATGATCAAACGTCGCATAAGAGGTCCCGTCTCTGCGTATACCCTGGATTAAATAAGCTGATAGCGTAACTCTTAAAAAGGCGACAGGAAAATGTTTTTTTTCTTGACAACTGTCAGCCATATCGGATTCCCGTCTGCACGGGAATGACATCTGGGTTAAATCATTGCGTCTATTGATGTGCTCCGCCGCGACTCCGACCGCGGTATTTGTACCATATTGTTAGCTAAATAGCGCGCTAAAGGGAAAGGAAATAGGAGAGTCTTAGATATTCACGGTCAGGCCGTCTTCGGCACATTCGCATTCATGTTTGTTTGCTCTTCGCCTGAATCAGAATGTCGTACAGCATCCCTGTTGCTTTTCCAGTCAACTGTTTGCACTTGATGTATTTTTCCTGTTCCCCAAAGCTTTCCAATATGAGGGCACAGTTGGTTGAACCGAACATTTCTAAGAACTGCCTGCGAAATTCGGATGTGATCATGCAGGCTTGGCTTAAGTCCTTTCCCTGTTCTGTCCTGCCATAAAGATACCCGACTGCGAGTACCGCCCCTGCGAGGGCTCCGCACAGATCTGCATGGGTGCGGCCGACTCCGCCACAGAAACCGGATGCAACCTTTACGGGATAGTTCTCCGGCTTCTCGGCAAAATGATCAATAATCGTCTTCGACAAGGCCTCGGCACAGCAAAAACCGGTGTTGAAGTAATCAAATGCCTTCTTTTCCAATTCTTCTTTTAACATGGTCTGCGCTATCTTATCTGAAATTCCCCGTGGCCCCCTTTACAAAAGGGGGCGCTAGATGTTGGATGATTAGGCCTCACGAATTTCTACGCGGAGTATTTTGTCTCCCTGCTGAATTGCATCGACTACGTCCTGGCCGCTTACAACTTTACCGAATACAGTGTGTCTGCCATTCAGGTGAGGCTGAGGGGAATGGGTGATGAAAAACTGACTTCCGTTCGTGTTCGGCCCGGAATTCGCCATGGAGATCACTCCTGTTTCATGCTTCAATGGATTTTCCTTCAACTCATCCTCAAACCTGTAGCCGGTACCGCCCCTGCCTGTACCTGTTGGATCTCCGCCCTGTATCATGAAATTTTTGATCACCCGATGAAAGGATACTTCATCATAGAAACCCTCTTTCGCCAGAAAGACGAAGTTGTTAACAGTTTTGGGAGCATGCTGCGGACTTAGCTCCAATTCAATAACGCCTCTGCTGGTTTCAATGACGGCCTTGTATTTTTTGGCCGGGTCAATCTGCATTTCGGGTGGATTCTTCCATTCCAAATTTTTCATCATTTATTCCTCCTTTTCATCGGTGCATCGGAAAAACGTGGATAGTTCATACATATAACACCTGGATTCCCGCCTGCGCGGGAATGACACATGGGTGGGGCTGGATTCTCGTCGCACCTGCCCTCGAATGTCCTTGTCGGGGGAGGCAATGACGTGGGCAGTAAATTTTTCTATTTACCACAATATCCTGGCATCCACGGCAATGCATTTGTTGCTTGTCGCTATAACAGGATTGATGTCCAGCTCTGAAATATCTGACAATGTGCTTGCAAGAAACGATAGTCTTTCCAGAATTTCGACGAGACCTTTCCAGTCAATTCCTGCCTCACCCCTCAGACCTTTCAATATGGGCGCTATTTTGAGAGATGCCAGCATACCATCAGCCTCTTCCTGATCGACAGGGACAATTGCTCGACTGATATCCTTGAATACCTCCGTATAAATACCGCCGAGGCCACACGCTACAACGTGGCCAAATTCATGGTCTCTCTTCAAGCCCAAAAGCAATTCATGCCCGTGGATATGTTCCTGAACCAGAACGGATTCAACTTTCACATCCGGTTGACGCGTGCTGACATTATGAACGATCCGGTCAAACGCACGCTGGAGATCTTTCAAATCCCTGATTCCCGTCACAACGCCTCCCCACTCCGTCTTGTGCAGGAATGCGGCCCCGGTCAACTTCAGTACAAGCGGGTAGGTCATAGATGACGCGATGTTTTCCAATTCTTTGCGACCTCTTGCAATACCGCTCCTGACAACGGGGATGCCAAAGAGATCCAATAGCATCAGCGCCTCATCTCCGACCAAGAGTTTCTGCGATCTGCCCTTCTCAGCGAGAGGCCGCAATTTTTCAAGATCGATAGGGAACTTCCTTTGAAGGGGAATATTGCGTTTCTTCGCCTGGTGATTCCTGTAACAGAACGACAGCCCTTTGACGGCCTGTTCTACTGTATCAAAACAGGCCACACCGGGAACGCTCTCAAATTTATCGATGAAAGAGGAAACATCCAGATATGGCCAAAGTGCCAGGGGCTTCATATTGCCTGAGTTGTTTCTTGCATCCTTTATACAGTCAACCATGTTGAGATTCCGATGGAGCGGAGAGTCCGGCACTGGCAATATGCCCAGGACTCCATCAATGTCCTGGGAGCGGAGCAATTCCGTCAGCGCTGTGCCGAATGACCTGGTATAATTGCCGCCTATCATTCCGATGGGCCAGATATCTATTGGATTGCTCACAGAGATCCAGTCCGGCAAGCCTGTTAAAAGTTTATCTGCCAGGCCATCGGGAAGCTTTGCCAACTCCAGGCCATAATCTTCGCACGCGTCCGCCGTCATTATACCCCACGCTCCGGAAGCTGTCACCACGCCAAGCCGCGGGCCTTCCATCCCCCCCATCTGAACTAGGGCTCGAATCGCATCTTTCAATTCAGCACTGCTTCTTACCCGGATTATTCCGGCCCGTTGACAGACAGCATCAAAGACATGATCCTCTCCGACCAGTGAACCGGTATGAGAAAGAGCGGCTTTGGCGCCTGCCTGGCTGCGGCCTGGCTTAAAGACAATAACAGGTTTATTAAGCGTAACCCGAGATGCAAGTTTCATGAAATCAAGGCCTCTTTTAATGCCTTCCATGTGGAGAACAATAATTTTTGTCTCCGGATCGGCGGCGAGATAAGTGAGGGAGTCCACCACATCAATGTCACAACCGTTGCCTATATCGATTGCCTTTCCCCAATGTTTATATGTCATGTCCTGCGATGCGACCTGGAAGAGCCCCGTCTGGGCGATCAGCGACACCGGTGAAAAAATCTCGGGACGGACCACGTCAACAAAAGAGGTGGTGAATTTTCTGAAATTGTTTAGAACTCCCATTGTGTTCGGGCCCAGGATGCGCACGCCGTTTGCCTTGGCCCTTCGTTGGATTTCCTCCTGCAGCTTCTTGCCTTTTTCGTCCGCATCGGCAAATCCCTGGGTAATTATGACCACCCTTCTGACACCGGCTGAAATACACTGATCCAGCATCGGAATGACCCGCTCTCTGCCAACGGAAATTACCGCCAAATCAACCGCCTCCGGAACATTGGCTATGGAAGGATACGTCTTGAGACCACAAATTTCGCTGGTATTTGGATTGACGGGAAATATCTTTCCTTCAAAGCCATAACGCAACAATGTTTCCGCGTTGTTGAAAGAACCATTGCCGGTGTTACGCGGGACGCCAATGAGGGCAACTGAAGCGGGGTCAAGAAATTTCTGCATATATTTACACTCACTATTCTTAATTATTAACTTTAGAACTAAGCCTTTACAAATGCGGCTTTCCGTTTCCGTTCCTCGAAGGCTTGCAACATACTTCTTTTCGTTAACACGGTATACAAAAAAATGAAGATCATGCAAAAAAAACCGCGCCGCACGAGAATTTTTTGGCGGGTATAGTTTTTTCGGACGGGAATAGGCACTATTCCTGGGGTTTCAACCATCGCACTACAGCAAAAGCGCCTGTCATCCATCCCATGGTCCGACCTTCACGCTCGACCTTCACAGCTTTCTCAGGCGAATCTTCTTTGTCAAAATGGATGGCAGTTCTCACCACGCCTTTGACAGGTGAAAGGGACAGCAGGTCTTCGGGGGATCTCAAAACTGCCTTGCTGAATATGGAGTGCCCCTTTCTTGCCTCCTCCCTTCTGCGCGCTGCCCATGGGCTGCGGCTGTTGAGGGTTGCCACGACAACGACACCGCCTTTTTTCGTAATACGAAATAACTCAGCCACAGCACTTTTGGCCTCGGCAATAAACTCAAGGGCAGTAATTGAAACGACCTTGTCAAAGGACTTTTCACGGAAGGGCAGGGTTGATATATCACCCCATATTGGATGGAAGCGAACGCCTCCGGCGTTTTCCCTTGCCCGCCGGAGCATTGGAAAAGATATATCGAGCCCTATGACTTGTGATCCAGAAGAGACGATATCTCTCGTAAAGACCCCTGTACCGCAGCCTGCGTCAAGGACCATTTCTCCGGGAGCCGGTTTCAAAAAGTTCAATATTAGTTCGCTTTCATATTTTCTTACGAGGGAACCGATAGGGGTCGTGAACCATTGGTCATATTTTTCAGGCCATTCGTCAAAAATAGCTTTCTCTCTTGTCATTGATAAATAATACCTCCAGCGTTTGCCTGAATGGTTCCGCTCGCAATTACGAAGAGTACATAAGGCTATCACCTTTTTCAGAGAGGGTCAATTTTGTTTGGGCTTGTAAACGGTTTCATCAATTGAGAAATGACTGTAGTTGAGCAGCGTCCACAAATGCGCTCTATCTGATGTTCCCAAATAGCCCTTGACATTCAAATGCATTTTATTTACTTCTCTTGGCAAATGATGGTTACTTCGAACTGATTTGAGAGGCCCATGAATATGAATATAATCGTTTCCGGGTCACTGGCATACGACAGGATCATGGATTTCCCGGGACATTTCTCGGATCATATCCTTCCCGGGAAGATACACGTCTTGAACGTTTGCTTCCAGGTAAACGGCATGAGGGAGAAATTCGGCGGCACGGCGGGAAATATTGCCTATGCCCTGTCTCTCGTGGGCGAAAAGCCGACCATATCTGCCGCCATCGGTCATGATTACCACAGGTACTTCGACTGGATGGCAAAGAATGGGATTTCAACAGACGGCATCAAAATCATAAAGGATGAATTCACGGCAGGCGCTTACATAACCACCGATCTTGCCGACAACCAGATCACCGGCTTCAACCCCGGCGCCATGAAATATTCTGCATCTCTGGATTTCGACAATCTCAACCCTGATGATACCATTGCCATCGTCTCTCCCGGTAATCTTGAAGACATGGTGAATTACCCGCGCGTCTGCAAGCAAAGAGGCATCGGCTACATCTTTGATCCCGGACAGTCTCTGCCCGTGCTCGCTGCCGCTGATGTTGCAGAGGCCATAGATGGATGCCTGCTCCTGATATCTAATGATTATGAACTGGAGATGATCATGAACAAGACGGCCTTAGACAAAAAGGATTTGATACGGCGGGCCGGGACTGTCATTGTCACCTTGGGAGAGAAAGGTTCGCAGATTATCACGGCGAAAGGCGAAATAAACATTCCCGTGGTCAAGCCAAGAAAGGTGGAAGACCCCACAGGCGCCGGCGATGCATACAGGGGCGGGCTGATCAGCGGACTGGTTCGGGGCAAGGACATCGAACAAAGTGCCCGGATAGGCAGCGTATGCGCTTCCTTTGCCGTAGAGTGTTATGGCACACAGGAATACAGGTTCAGCCCTGAGGAATTCGAAGAGCGGCTCAAAGGATCATGCTGAAGGGAACGCCCATGCTCGCAGTGCCGAAGGCATGAAACAAAATAAAGTCAGGAGGAAATTAAATGGCAAAAATGAAAACGGTCAGTATTGAGGCAAAGTCTGATGAAAAATTCAAGGTTGAAGTAAAAGCAGGGAACCATACTCTTTACGTCGACCAACCGACCACAGGCGGTGGTACTGATGCAGGACCAAACCCCATTGAATATTTATTCACGTCTCTTGCGGGATGCATCGCCACAGTGGCACGAATCATTGCCAGCCAAAAGAGGATCAAACTAAACGGTATGCAAATGAAGGTGGAAGGGACTTTTGATCTGGAGACGATGCTCGGCAAGAGCAAGGAAAACAGGGCTGGTATTGCGGGTATAAATGTTAAATTGAGTATCGACGCGGACATGTCAAAGGAGGAAAAAGAGGCTTTTGTACATGAAATAGAAAGCAGGTGTCCTGTTTCAGATAATTTAGCCAACACAACACCTATAAAGGTTGAACTTTTGTAATTGTATTTTTTTGAAATCAACCTCAATTGATTGCATTCCCGGGCGGTAGGAGGCTTCTTCAACCGCCCTTATTCCTGCAATTCTTGCCGACAGCACCGAAGGGACGGCTCAACCGTATCCAAGTTCTGCAAGTCTTTCCTCGCTGATCCCTAGAAAATGCGCGATTTCATGCACCACGGTAATCTCGATCTGTTCCTCAAGTTCGTCTATTGTGTTGCACATTTTTTCCAAAGGCTCCTGGAACAGAATAATGGTGTCCGGGTAAAGAGGCGGATAGAATACGGACCGATCCATGAGTGCTGTACCCCTGTACATGCCAAGCAAAGGTTCATTCCGATGAAGACCCATCTCCTCGAGAATTTCCTTGGAAGGACGCTTCTGGACGGAAATGACGATATTTTTCAGATGATCCCTTATTTCCAATGGGATCCGTGCAATCGCCCTTTTTACAGCCCGATCAATTTCCTTCTCGTTCAGCCTCAACGTCTTCATGGGCAGCACCTACAAGCGGTGATTTTTTCCAATATATGAGCGCTGTCACAGTCCTGCGCTACTATCCTATGTGAGGGGCCGCTTCTGTTATGGTCTATTGTTGGACTGTGCCGCTTCCGGCTTCGTAGGCTTCAATTTCTTGGGTAAGCGTGTCCCATGAAGCGTACAGATTTTCAAGTTCCCTGGTGATATCAAGTAGCTCCTGATTTAGCATTTTGATTTTCTGCGGTTCCCTGTGAATGCCAGGCTCACAGAGAATCTTTTCGTTATCCACCTTCTTCTCTTCGAGATGGATAATGTGATTCTCCAGCGCCTTCAGTTTCGTCTTAAAGGCGCTCATAATACTCGAAAGACGGTTTCTTTCCTCCGCTTCCAGCCGTTTTTCCTCCTTCGTCTTAAAAGGCCGCCGGCCGGGCATCGCCTCGTTTGCTTCTGTCTGAAATGGCCGCTCTCCGGCTGTGCCCGAGATGGCCGAGGTCATTTCACCGCGCTTCTGGATGAAATAGGAATAGTTGCCTAGATATTCGTAGCATCGCCCGTCACGAATCTCGATCACCCTACTGACGAGGTGGTCCAGGAAGAACCGGTCGTGGGAAACGATCACGACAGTGCCTGTATAGCCGAGCAAGGCATTCTGGAAAATCTCTTTGGTTTTCAGGTCCAGATGATTGGTGGGCTCGTCGAGGATCAGCAGGTTGGAATCCTGGAGAAGGATTTTCAGCAGGGCAAGTCGGGACTTCTCCCCGCCGGACAGCACGGAAATCTCCTTATAGATGTCATCCCCGGAGAAAAGAAAAGTCCCCAGGAGGTTCCGTTTTTCCTGATCATTGCTACGACTGCCCGCGAGGCAGACCTCATCCCAGATGGTACGCCCATAGTCGAGATTCTGGGCGCTTTCCTGAGAAAAGAAGGCCTTGCTCACGTTGAGGCCGCAGGTCACTTTCCCGTAAGATGGTTCTTCCATACCGCCGAGAATCCTGGCCAGGGTGGACTTGCCTGCCCCGTTGATGCCGACGAGGGCGATTTTTTCACCCCTGTGGATCGTC
>CAITLA010000138.1 GCA_903893135.1 uncultured Syntrophaceae bacterium
AGCATCTCTGACTGCCACTCGTCGATCGAGGCAGAGCGTTTCTGCAGAAGTTCTTCCAGAAAACGGTCAGGCCCCAGGCGAATCAAGTTCCTTTGCGCCTCTGCAAATTCAGGAGACCCCAGACCTCCTCGGCACTCGGAAACGATAATCAGATTTCCTCCGGGCTCAAGGATATCAATCACTCCGACCATTCCTTTCACTGTCTGGTAATAGGTGCCATCGAGAGGATGGCCCGCGGAGCTCGTGACAATGGTCTTAAATCTCCGCGGCACAGGGATTTCCATGTAGGGGCGCACGAAGGCAACGGCATCGAGATGGCTCGCTTCGATATCGCCGAAATTGACAAAGGATATCCGACGGTCTTCATCGATGACCGTGTTCACGGCAAAGGCCATTCCCACCAACTTCAAAATATCCAACTGCGCACTGTGAATGGGATTGCCTTCCAAAATACAGTTAGCAGCCCGGCAATGCTCTAAAATTCGCGCGGAATGGAATATCCTTATGGTGTCTTCATGAGCAACACCCGGCGCGATTATCTTCCTTCCGCCCGAATAGCCGGCCATGAAATGAGGCTCCACCAGGCCCACGACAATGCGCAAATCGGCGCGCAAAAACCGGTGGTCGAGTTTTACAGGTATGTCACCCGCCAGGGACCCCAGGAACAGATGGTCTTCGGGATTGCGGGCAAAATGATTGAGAACAGAAACCGTCTCCAGCACCCAGTCGCTGCCCACAACTTCGCGGAGCTCTTTCCCCTCGTTAGGCCTGTGCAGGCCTGTGGCGACAAGCACAGTAATAGCCTGAGGCTCGATACCGGCGCGTATCAGTTCCTTCACGAGAGTGGGCAAAATGGTTCCGTTCGGCACAGGACGGGTGATGTCACAGATCAGGATACAGGCGCTCCGGCATTGCCTTGCCTCTTCGAAAAGCGATTTACATCCCACAGGATTGAGAAAGGCAGACGCTACGGCGCTTTCCGGATCCGGGAGGACGGGCATGGCTTTTTTGCGAATGACTGCCACATCCAGCCCATCGGGAATATCCAGCGCAAGCCCCTTTCTCCCATACCTCATGACGACGCGCATGATCGTTTCACCCTAACAGACTTTATCTCACTACATGCCCAGGTAGGCCTGTCTGACGAGATCGGATTTCAAGAGGTCTTCCCCCTTTCCTTCCAGGACAATGCGGCCGGTTTGCAGCACATAGGCGCGGTGGGATATCTGGAGGGCTTCATGAACATTCTGCTCCACTAAGAGAACTGTGACGCCGTTGCCATTGATGTCCTGCACAACCTTGAAGATTTCCGAAACCAGTTTCGGCCCCAGTCCGAGCGACGGCTCATCAAGCATCAGCAGCGATGGATGGGACATGAGACCCCGCGCGATGGCCAACTGCTGCTGTTCCCCACCGCTGAAGGTATCTGAGCGCTGTCCTTTTCTTTCCCTCAAGATGGGAAAGATATTGAAGACGCGCTCCATCATGTTCTCTGTCTCTTTCTGCGAGTCCAGGGCATAGGCCCCGAGAATGAGATTGTCCAGAACGGAGAGGCGACCGAAGAGGCGCCGCCCTTCGGGAATCATCGAAATCCTTTTCTTCACGATCTCGTAAGGCGGCATTTTGTGAATCGGCGTGTTTTCGAAAATAATCTCCCCTTTTACAGGATGCATCAGGCCGGCAATGGTCTTCACGATGGTGGATTTTCCCGCACCGTTGGAACCTATAAGGCTGACGATCTCCCCCTTGTCGATCTGAAGAGAGACATCCTGTACAGCCAGAAGGCCTTTATACCCGACGGAAATATTATTAACAGACAACACGATATTTATCCCCTAAATAGGCCTGAATGACTTCCGGGCTGGAGCAGACGGCTTTCGGCGCTCCCTCCATGATCTTCTTCCCCGAGTTCAGCACGACAACGCGGTCCGATATCTCCATAACGGCTTCCATCACGTGTTCCACTATGACGAGGGTCATGCCCTGGCCGCGGATTTTCTTGATGAGATCGATAATCTGCCGAAGTTCAACCTGGGTGAGCCCGGCCATCGATTCATCCAACATCAGCAGCCTGGGTTGGGTCGCGAGCGCCATGGAAACCTCAAGACGCTTCTTATCGGCAATGGTCAATTCCGTACCAAGGAATGATTTTTTATCGATAAGACCGGTGAAGGCCAATATCTCAAGGGCTTTATCCGTTGCCGGTCCGATTGTGCTGAAGCGGAGCAGCGCCCCGGTTACCACGTTTTCCAGGACGGTCATGTCGCTGATGACCTGGACGACCTGGAAGGTCCGGGCGATGCCCAGTTTGCAGATTTTATCGGCCCGCATACGGTAGATGTCTCTGCCGAAGAAGGAGACCTTGCCGCTGTTCGGCTTATAAAAGCCTGTGATGCAGTTGAAGAGGGTGGACTTCCCTGCCCCGTTCGGTCCAATGATGCTGACGATTTCACCTTCTTCAATGAAGAAGTCGATGTCCTGATTCGCCGCCAGACCGCCGAACCATTTCGTCATCCCTTTTACATCCAAGCAGATTGCCTTGTTCATTTTATTCTATTCCCTATTCTGGAAAGGAGTCCCCATACGCCCTGAGGCTGGTAGACGGAAATGATGGTTATCAAAAAACCGTAGATCAGCATATCCACACCCGTTCCCCTGTGACCGAGCCATACGCGGGTGACCTCGGCTATCGGAATAAGCACGGCGGCCCCGATGACAGGACCCATTACAGAACCGGCGCCCCCGAGCATGGACAAAAGCACGATCTGAACGGATATCGCCAGGAGCATGACACTTTCCGGATCGATGTAAAGCACATACTGCGCATAAAAGGTGCCGGCCATGGCGCTCAGAAAGGCGCTGATCATGATCGCGATGAGACGGTAACGGACAACGTTCACGCCGAGGACCTCAGCCACATCATGGCTCTCCTTGATGGCGCGAAAATAGTAGCCCATCTTCGATGTCGCAACAAAATAGCAGACGACGAGAGCGAGAATCAGAAAGGCCAGCATGATGTAGTAGTAGGGCACCTTCGAGTTGTGGAACATGAAATTCATGAATGATTCGTCCAGCATCGGCAGAGACATCCCTTCAGCGGCATTTACCAGTGTCCAGTTATTGAAATGGACCCGCACAATTTCGGCAAAGGCAATACTCGCAATGGCGAAATAATGGCCGCGCAGATTGGAGCAGGGATAGCCAATGGCGGCGGCAACGAGCGCGGCTACCACACCTCCCGCAATCAGCCCAATCCAAGGATTCACATGGAACGTCATCAGCAGAAAGGAAGAGGTATAGGCGCCGATTCCGAAAAAGGCCGCCTGGCCGAAGGAGAACATGCCGGCATAACCGCCCATGATGTTCCAGGCCACGCCCAGCATGGCATACATGAACACGAGGATCATGATCTGCAAGGGAAATATCTGTGTCACAACCATCGGGAAGATGAGGAGCAGAGCCAGGACTGCCAGCCCGACCGTTATTTGTTTAAGGGATAGGTCCTTCATACATTACCACCCTAAGAGCCCCTGAGGCCTGATCCAGATCGTGATGAGGTAGATCATAAAAACAATGGCGTATTTATATGCCGGATCGAAGAAAAAACCGCCCAGTGTCTGCGCCAGCCCGACCAGGACGCCCGCGATGAAGGCCCCTTCTATGCTTCCGAAACCTCCCAGAGCAACGATGGAAAAAGCTATGAGTCCAAAAAGACCGCCCACCTGGGGATAGATGTAATAGTAGGTGGACAAAAATGCGCCGGCCACTCCCACGAGGGCGGCCCCTATCCCGAAGGACAGTGAGTTGATGCGTTCCGTATTGATGCCCATGAGCAACGCTGCTTCCCGGTCCATTTCCGTCGCCAGAATCGCCTTGCCGGTCTTCGACTTTCTCAGGAACAGGAAAAGGCATACCGACGTGATTATGCTCCCAATTGATGCGACTGTTTTGGGAATGCTCAAATTGAGCTCCCCGAACTCCCAGGTTCCCTGAAGGATAGTCGGGGGAATGAGACGGAAATCCGGCGTCCACAGGTAAACGGCCAGGTTGGACAGGAAGATGCTGATGCCGAAGGTGACGACCAGTTGCGCCAGCATCGGTCCTTTCATTACTTTGCTCACGATAAAGCGGTATATAAACATCCCCATCAAAAAAAGGAGAAGAAAACAGATCGGTATGGAAAAGAGGGGGTCCAGCCCATACATGGTGAATAGCCAGAAGGACGTAAACATCCCGATCATCAGGAACTCACCGTGGGCAAAATTCACGATATTCATGACTCCCCAGATGAGGGTGAGACCGATGGCGATTAAGGAATACATGAAACCGATCAATAAACCGTTGACAATCTGTTGGAGTAATTGCTCAGGCATGATTTCGTTCCTTGCAAGCGCACCGACAGGCGGGTTTAGAACGGAGACCCGCCTGTCAATGGCTAATCACAATAGGAATTATTTCTTTTTGCCTTTCCATCCGGGAAATGGCCAGACGACATCCTTGGCGGCCGTTGCAAATGGCCAGACGGTCACGTATTGCTCGTTTTGAACCTGTACCAGTCCTCCCTGGGCGTAGATATTCTGGTGAGACTGCGGATCGAACTTGATTCCCTTCCAGGGATAAATGACCTGCTTGGCGGGGATGTTCGTTTCCAGAAGCGCCTTTACAACCGCCTCGCTGTCGGTGGATTTCGCTCTATTGATCGCGTCCGCCAAAACAAAGGGAGCCATGAAACTGCGGGCTGCGTTTTCGCTCATATCTATTCCGTATTTCTTCTTGAAAAGCTGACTCACTTTTGTCACAAGGGGTTTTTTCTTGCCAAGGTCCAATGCAAAGGTCGAACGGACGATGATATTATTGCCGTCCGCTCTCACAGCCGGCAAATAACCAGGTTCGATGTAACCGGCCATGGTAAGGATGCCTTTTGGGGCAAAGCCCATTTCCTTAAAGGTCTTGGTGAAGAGGATGGCATCAGTGATATAGGAGGCGTGCATCAATACATCGGGTTTGCTCTTAATCAGATTACCCACCTCGCTTGTCACATCGGTGGCGTTCGCAGCATAGGAGATATCGGCCACGACCTTATAGCCAAATTCCTCTGCGTATTTCCTGGAATACTTGCCCACATTGGAACCGAACTCCGTATTTTCATAGAGGATGGCGACGGTCGCAACTTTCTTGCCCGTTTTTTTCTCCACATCTTTCAGAAACTGGAACCAGTCCCTCGCAAAGATTGCGTCATGGGGACTGACCCTGAAGAAGTATTTGAACCCTCTTTCCGTCAGCGTGGGCGATGAAGAATCGGAACAGACGTAAGGCACTTTCAGTCTTTCCGTAGCCTGGCTGGCGGTCTTGGTAACCGAGCTCTGATAGGCGCCAATAATGGCGACGACCTTCTCCTGAGTGACCAATCTTTCGGTCTCGGACATGCCGTTTTTCGGCTCCCCTTTAGTATCGGCGTAGACGACCTCCAGCTTAGCTCCTCCCAGATTGGGAAGGCCGCCCGTTTTCGCCATAGGCAGATCGAGTTCTTTGCCGTATTTGCCGTTGATGATATCCACAGCCAGATCAACGCCTCTCTTGCAATCCAGCCCTGTCGAGGCAATATTCCCGCTCAGAGGATAGACACCTCCGATCTTGATGACGCCCTGCGCCAGCACCGGTCCTGAAAAGACCAGAAGCAGAGACATGGATAAGCAGATTGTAATCCAACTTTTCGCCTTCATCGTGATACCTCCTTTTTTAATATGATTGTTCATGATTCTATCGATGCCGCAACGTATTCCGGATTGTGACACCTTGAAGACAAGGCGTACAAATATTAAGAGGTTAGGCGTACGGAAATATACGCCCTATGCAACACAAGCCTCGTTTCTCTAACATAAAAGATTCAGTCGAGCAAGATGATTTGCAGGTCCATAACATTGGTGCCTGTGGGACCCGTGATAAAGAGTCCTCCTGCGGACTTGAAGAAATTATAGGAGTCGTTATTCTTCAAGTAATCCTCTGGGTTGATTCCGGCAGCTTCCGCTTTCTCAATCGTCCCGCCGTCGACAATGGCGCCCGCAGCGTCTGTGGGGCCATCAGTGCCGTCCGTGCCTGCGGAAAGAAGGGTTATTCCCTTCATGCCTTTAATCTCCTGCGCAAAGGCGAGGGACAGTTCTGTGTTTCTTCCCCCCATGCCGTTTCCCCGAACAGTCACGGTTGTCTCCCCGCCCGAGATGAGACAGATCTTTCCCTGAGACCCTCCGGCCAATCCCCGACGCGCTTCGATTGCTTTGCGGGCAAGCCAGGTGGCGGCGTCTCTCGCCTCACCCTGCAACTCCGCGGAGATGACTGCTGCCTGATACCCCTGGCCTTCGGCTTCTCTTTTCGCCGTTTCAATCGCTTTTTTGTTGCTTCCGACGATGATGTTTTGCACCCATGCAAAAACAGGATTGCCTTCTTTCGGCGTCTCAGCGATTTCCCCTGCGGCGCCGCGGATCAAGATGAAGCTGGCCTTTTCAGGAATTTTATCTCCCAGGTCATGGAGTTTGATGACCTTCAGGGCGTCCTGGAAGGTCGTCTGATCGGGCGATGTCGGACCGGAGGCGATCACATCCAGCGGGTCGCCGATGACATCCGAAAGAATCAAAGAAAGAACTCTCGCCGGATAGGCGATTTCGGCGAGCCTCCCTCCCTTGATGCGCGAGAGATGTTTCCTTACGGTATTCAGTTCCTGGATATTGGCGCCGGCCTTAAGCAGCAACTGCGTGATCTGCTGCTTTTCGGCTAAAGAAATATCCTTGTGCGGGGCAACCAGCAAGGCAGAGCCTCCGCCGGAAATCAGACAAACGACGAGTGTCGCGCTATCCGCTTTTTCGAGAAGGCCGATGACTCTTTCCGTCGCCAGGACACCCTGAATGTCCGGAACGGGATGGGCCGCCTCGAATACCTCGATCTTATGTGAGACTCCTGCTTCCGGCACATGGCCATACTTGGTAATCATGATGCCTTTCGTCAGAAGATCATCCGCGAAATCAGATACGGCCTTTGTCATCGGATAGGCCGCCTTGCCGAAACTGATGAGGTATAGTTTTCCGTAGTTTCCCTCGCGATAGATGGAGCGGATATGATCGATACGCTCTTTGATGAGCCAATAGGGATCAATCGCCTTCAATACTGCATGAAAGATGTCCGCGGCTTTTCTTTGACTGAGATCATTTTTCATAGACATGAAACCCTTTGAGGAACTTTGACAGAAAATGATTCTATGAGGCAGACATAGTGTACCACTTCATAAATACGCATACGCAACTGTCATTTCGAGCCCTTCGATTTACTGAGGGTAAACTCTGCGAGAAATCCTTGTCCCGAGCAAAGGAAGGGATCTTTAAGATATCTCCCTTCGGTCGATATGACATCGAACATATGAAATGATGCACTATGCTACTTCTACGACAACCAGTACACTTCGTCAATTTGTTTTTTATTTGATGATTTTTTTGCCAAATTG
>CAITLA010000139.1 GCA_903893135.1 uncultured Syntrophaceae bacterium
GAACACCTGAAGGTGAACGCAAGAAACAATAATATTTCTATAGTAAACAGGGATTGCAAAATTGAAGGTATTCTGCATTTCAGAGGGCACCTGATTGTCGAAGGAATCATAGAAGGGACGCTCCTTGCTGAAACTGTTTTCACGGAAAAAGATAGCAATGTAACAGCGAAGATAAGCGCAACTTCCCTGACCATAGCGGGATATTTCGAAGGGGACATTGAAGTCACAGGCACTCTTACACTTTTGAAATCGGCGGATGTAAGAGGTAATATCAGATGCCGCAACTTAGTTATTGATGAAGGCGGAATCATAAATGGCAGCGTCAAATTCATATCAGCAGAAATTCCCCAGAGCAGCCCTACTTGATTGAACCGCTATTCTCAAAGCCTCAGCCTCGATAACCCAAGCACGAGCAGTGACCCGGATAAAATAAAGGACAGCTTCATAAGGGCACATCAGAGTGGTGCACAGGGTCTTGAGAACGAATTGTGCGTGGACACGATCTCTTTCCATAGATGATGCCGGGCGACTCAATCGTTCTTTTTTTTTTGCAAAGGCGGCGCGGTTCAGTGTTCCGGGCACCCATATCTCTTGCTTTTCGTAAGAAGCCTCCGCTATGAGACCCGTCATCTTGAAAGGCTCATCATGCATCCGCTTTTGCGGGGTATTAAAAAGTTATGGAAAAATGAATAAGAATAGTGTTATCGTGACTTTAATAATTATCTGATGCGGACTGAATCAATATCAGCAGTGGAGGATTGAATGAAAAACTTTTTGCCCAAGAAAGTGCTTTTGTCTCTGTGCCTGCTTGCCTGCTTTCTCCTGCTTGGTCTTCAGGGAGATTCTCAAGTATCAGCTGCACTGGAAAGGAGTATATACAAGAATCTCAAGACTTTCAATGAAGTGCTCGACATGGTGCAGAAGAACTACGTCGAGGATGTGGATTCAAAAAAACTCTTAGAGGGGGCCATCAATGGAATGATGAAGTCCCTGGATCCCCACAGTACCTATATGACCGCCGAAATGTACAAAGATCTGGAGGTGGAAACACGCGGGAGTTTTGGCGGCATCGGTATTGAAATCACTATAAAGAAAGATGTCCTGACGGTTGTTTCGCCTGTTGAGGACACTCCGGCCTACAATGCAGGCATTAAAGCGGGCGACCATATTATACAGATTGACGGGAAATCAACGAAGGACATTACTATAATGGAGGCAGTCAAGAAACTGCGGGGGCCGAAAGACTCCAAGGTTACTGTTACCATTATGCGGGAGGATATGACCAAGCCAAAGGATTTTGTGATAACCCGCAGCATCATCAAGATAAGAAGCGTCAAATCAAAGATCTACGATGATCACATCGCTTATATCCGGGTGTCTTCATTCCAGGAAAGAACAGCGGATGATTTGAAGAAAGTACTAGGGGATATTAAAGCGAAAAATGGTGTTCTTGAAGGTATTATCTTGGACTTCAGGAATAACCCCGGCGGCTTACTAAATCAGGCGGTGGCAGTCGCCGATGTTTTCCTGAAATCGGGAGTCATTGTCACAACTAAGGGAAGAACAAAAAACATGGAAACGAAATCGGTCGCGAAAGACGACGGTGATGAGCCGATGTGTCCTATCATTGTCATGGTTAATGAGGGCACGGCCAGCGCTGCTGAGATTGTGTCAGGTGCACTGCAAGACAACGGGAGGGCATTGGTACTGGGCACCCAGACCTTCGGGAAAGGATCGGTACAGACTGTTATCCCGCTTGAAGATGGGTCTGCCCTGAAACTGACCACGGCGAAATACTATACGCCGAGTGGGCGATCGATCCAGGCCGAGGGAATAAAACCGGATATCATTGTAAAATATATCAGACCTTCTGAGGACAAAGAAATGACGGATGATTTCATCAGGGAACGAGACCTCAAGGGTCACATAGAGCCGAAAAAAGAAAATGATACAAAGAAAGATGAAGGTGCAAAGAAAGAGCAAGACAAGTTAATGCAGGATAATCAGCTAAAGAGCGCCTTGGACATCATAAAAAGCTGGGATATAATGAAAAAGAATCTGAAGAGCTGACTTAGAGTGTGACCCGGCGGAAGTTTATAATGATCATGAGGCGAAAAAGGGGCTGGACGGTATTTGTCATAATCTCAGCAGTAATCATTTCTGTCATGGCGCTATACCTGTACCGTGCCGGGAACCAGGAGGTGAAAGAACCAAAACATACCCCAAGAAGTGAGCAAAGGAATGCTCTCACGGAAACGCCTATACGAGACTTACAGGAGAAATACGGGACAGATAGCACCGTCCCTAAAGATAAAATTAGCCAGGCGAGAAAAAGGGTCGCCATTCTCATAGATGACATTGGTTATGATCTTTCACCGCTCTATGAACTTCTTAAGATTGATGCCTCCCTAACCTTTGCCATTCTTCCTCACTATGCACATTCAGTCGATGCCGCAAATATTTTGCACAGGGCGAAAAGAGAAATCCTTCTCCACCTCCCGATGGAACCTCATACCTTCCCGGATGAAAACCCGGGGATGGGAGCCCTTCTTATGAGCATGAGTGATCGGCAAATCAAGGAGGAGGTTGACAAAGATCTCGATGCAATTCCCCATCTATCAGGCGTAAACAATCATATGGGATCGAAGTTCATGGAGGATGAAGCAAAGCTCAGTATTGTATTTACTCAACTTAAGAAAAGGAATCTTTTTTTTGTCGACAGCCGGACGACCCCGCTGTCCAAGGGTCCGGAAATTGCCAGAAAGTTAGGACTTCGATTTGTCTCAAGAAAAATATTTATTGATAATGACCATGACTACATGACGATTTTTCGAAACTTGACAACCCGGATCGACAGGGAATTTGACCATAAATCAGAAGCGGTGGTAATGATAGGACATCCCCACCTGAAAACTATTCAGGCTCTCACGGAGGCAATACCAGTTTTAAAAGCTCGCGGCATCGATATCGTTCCTGTATCCGCACTCGTTCAATGATCTCCAAAAACGACCGGCAGCTGTTTCTTTACAGATGTGTGGGTTTTTTAGAGACAATTAAGGTGATATGAATTTATTAATATGCGAGATTATTTGTACAATAGATATCTTCTGATCCTGATCTCATGCTGCCTTGCCGGGTGTGCATCTTCGCCTTTGAACGGCAGGATTTCTGACATCTCGGGGGGAACGGAGCGACCGTCATTCGACTCGACGTATCATTATTCCCTCGGCGTGATGCATATCCTTGATGACAACCTTGACAGAGCCATAAAGGAATATGAAAAGGCCCTGAGCTTCGACCCTCAATCCTCCTACCTCAAGACAGAACTTATATCCCTATATATTGAACGAGACAAGATACAAGAGGCCATCACTCTCAGCAAGAAATATCTCACAGAACATCCGAATAATGTAAACGCCCATCTTCTCTTGGGCGGACTGTACCTGAACAGGAAGGATTATAAGGACGCTGTAGGAGAATATGAAAAGGTAATTGAACTGGATCCGACGAATACATTTTCCCGCATATACTTAGGCACCATCTATGCGGAAACTAAGAACTACAAGAAGGCCTTGAAAACTTTCCAAGATCTGATCAAAACCAGTCCGGACCATCTCACCGGTAACTACTATCTGGCAAAGATATTAACGGATATGAAACGCTATGAGGAAGCTGAAAAAAGCTTCAAGAAGGCTCTGGCCATAAAACCCACTTTTGAACCGGCGTTGATCGATTTAGGACTCCTCTACGAAAAGGAAAAGAAGGCCGATCAGGCGGTAAAATTGTATAGAAGTTTTGTTGATCTCTATCCGCCAGGCACAAACGTAAGAATAAAGCTGGGCGAAATTTTTCTCAGGGAGCACAAATTAAACGATGCAGAGAGGGAATTCAAGCGAATTCTGGATTTCGATAATGGCAATAGGGAAGCGCGACTGGATATCGGCCTCCTTTACCTCGAAAATGGCAGGCTTGATGATGCTATTGGCGAGTTTGCCATTTTACTGGATGGAAATCCGAATGACCACAGGGCCAGATATTTGCTCGCCTCAACGTATGAAGAGAAGAAGATGCACGGCAAGGCGATTGAAGGATTTAAAATGATCCCCCTGGATTCAGAACTTTACGGAAACGCGCAGATTAATATGGGAATCATCCTGAAAAGGGAGGGTAAGATTGCTGAGGCCATAGAATCAATGAAAAGAGCCATTCGTAATAATAGAGATATGCCGGGGCTCTATGTTTATCTCTCCTCCCTATATGAGGAGGACAAGAAATTATCATCTGCCGAGGGAATATTAAAGGAAGGCCTTTCTGCATTGCCGCAGAGCATCGACCTTCATTATAGTCTCGGCGTCCTCTATGAAAAGACAAACCGCTTTCACGAGAGTATAAATGAAATGGAGTCAGTTCTGAAAATCGACCCGGAGAATGCAGACGCGCTCAACTTCATAGGTTATACGTTTGCGGACAGGGGCATCCGTCTTGATGAAGCTGAGAAGATGATCAAGAAGGCCCTCACGTTGAAGCCCGGGAATGTCTACATGATTGACAGCCTCGGTT
Source organism: uncultured Syntrophaceae bacterium (assembly GCA_903893135.1). Taxonomy (GTDB): domain Bacteria; phylum Desulfobacterota; class Syntrophia; order Syntrophales; family UBA2185; genus Fen-1135. Next base: position 4,561 of record CAITLA010000139.1, read on the forward strand.
GGGTATATTTCAGACAAAA
>CAITLA010000140.1 GCA_903893135.1 uncultured Syntrophaceae bacterium
AGGAGATCATTCACCGGTACAAGGAACTTGCCGAGATCGAGCGGGGGTGGCGGGCATTGAAGAGCACCCTGTTGTTGCGACCCGTCCATCACTGGACGGAGGACCGGATCAAAGCTCATGTTTTTATCTGTGTGCTGGCGCTGCAGCTTGAGCGGTTGATGCGGAACCGGCTCAAAACCCTCTCTGTGAGCAAAGCCCTCGACCGGTTACGACGGATCAAGGTTGGGGAGATGAGAGTCGGCGACACCGCCACACTTCTGGCCACGGAGGTGACGGCAGAGCAGAAGGAGATCATGAGGAAATTGGGTGTTCCCGCGCTTCCATCTGCTTTTGTATGAAAATGTAGTGTATAAAACGGATGGTCAAAAATTGTATATAACCGATTATTCAGGGTAATTAGGAAATGGGGTGTCAAACTTCGGCGGCCGTATGGAAATAATCGGGAGCTTGTCCCCCCTTTTCCTAATCGCATATCATCGCTTCCAATCCCTTACGATCAAGAATGCTCAGGAGTTTGAGAGAAGGTCCGCTCGGATGCTTATCTCCGATCTCCCACTTCTGAATGGTAGAGAGGCTGGTATTGAGCACGGACGCCATAACGGCTTGGCTAAGTCGATAACGTTCCCGCAGGGAACGAATCTGTTCTGCTGAATAAGCAGAAATCGGGTTGACACACAAAACGTCATACTCGCGCATCGTGCGTTTGTCTATAAAACCGAGTTTGTGCAGGTCCTGGGCTGTTTCATGAACCGCTTCCAATAGACGGCTCTTATGTTGTGCACGCTTCATGTTCGACCTCCACCAAAGAACCTTCCCCTAAGGCAACTGCAATCTGCGCCGCTGTCAAACCCAGCAGGTCTTTTGCCACCTTCTTCAAAGATTCCAGTTCGTTTTCTGAAATATCTACACGCTCGTTCTTTTCAAAGCCAAATACAAAAAACCATCTGTCATTCCTGTTCGTCACCAACAATGTTCGCGTACTGCCACGCTTGCCTCTCGCGGGCAAAGCAATGCGCTTTTTCACAATCCCGCCGCCAAGATCAGCCTCCAGCAAACCCCGCTGAATTTCGAGAACAGCCATTTTCAGCAGCGAATCAGACAACCCGGATTTTCGCGCCCACCGTGCAAAATTGCGAGTTTTAAAAATCATCTTCGATTTACTCTATACCACTTAGTGAAGTACTTTGCAATATTAAAAGGGGGGGGATCGAAATTAATCGGGCGCTGTTTCTCCCCGTAAAACGCTAAAATGCAAGACCTGACCCCCATCACTTAATCGCAGCCTCAACTACCGTCGCTGTTCCGCCAATCTTGTAGTGTGGGACCAATTTTTCCGGTTGACAATAGCATGTGTTCGTATTACATTAGCGCCATGAAACTGCCGGACTTTGAATGGGATGACTTCAAGAATGCACAAAACACGGAAAAGCAAGGGGTTTCTTTCTATGAAGCCCAATACGCCTTTGCCGATCTTCAGCGTGTTATCATTGAGGACTTGGATCACGGCAGGGATGAAAATCGTTTTTTCTGCTTTGGCAAGGTAAAGGGCGGCGTCATGACGGTCCGCTTTACCTTTAGAGAAGGCAGAATCAGGATCATTGGAGCAGGTTACTGGAGAAAGGGGAAAAAGATTTATGACAAAGAAAATCACATACACGGATGAACCCATGAAAACAGGAAAGATTGTAAAAGACTTCCTGCCTGGACCGGAAGGTTTATCCTTCCGAAAAGAACGGGTCCTGACATTGCGCCTCGATGAACCAACCATTGCTGAACTGAAAAAAGTTGCGGATAACAAAGGCCTTGGTATGTCTACGCTCGTCAGAATGTGGGTGAGGGAGAGGCTTGCCGGTAACGCCTCAATGTAGAGACGAATGGGGGTAAGGTCTTTTGTTTTAGCGCTGCGAAGCAATGCTGAAATGAAAGCCCTGACCACATCCCCGTAAAACGCTAAAATGCAAGACCTGACCCCCATTCGCGCGCGTTTCAAAGCGCGCCGCCTTCCCCCCAGAAATCTCTGAAACTGGCGACACGCTCCCGCTGTTCGGGTGCAAAGAGGAACGGTTCCACATCCCGGGCCAGAGCATTCAGGTCCAGTTCCCCGAGCCGCTGATTGAAGCGTCTGATAAATTCCGCCCTATCCAGTCCGAGAGTCCTTTCTATATACTCAAAATCAGGGGTGGCAACGCCGGTCAGAAAAGAAACATCGAAGATATCCCGCCCTTTTTCCCGCTTCCGATACAGAATGGTCATCATCTTCTGGGCCAGGAGTATCGCGGCCGGCGCCGCCAGGATCTGGCGGTAAACACTGAATCTGTTCAGAAAAAACTTCTTTGGATCGTACAACTTCTCCTTCGCCTCGCTGTCGATGCGGATGAGAATTTTCCGCTCAGCATCCGGGCTCAGTCCCGCGTCGCGAAGGATCTTCGGAAACCGTATATAGCAATGCCAGGCGCCCTTTTCGATAACCCGGTATTCAATCAGGAAACCCTTATACTCCATGTCCCGGCAGGCCGTCTTCAACAGCTCTTCGAACCGGGAGAAAGACAGGCCGAAATTATCAAAATCCAGATCCTCCGAGAAACGATGGCTGTCGTGGAGGATGCGAATCGCCGTGCCGCCGATGAAACTCAACTCCGCCGCCGCCGCATCTTTAAACAGCGAATCCAACAATTCATACTGGAGATATTCAACCAGCATTCCACGTGGATTTCTCTGCCGCAACGTCAGGGGGAACTGTCCTGATATCTGCTCTACGGTAAGCATCGCCCCGCCCACTTTTCCATCTTCTTCACGCCGAACACCTTAAGATATTTAATGAATTTATCTTTATCGAGGGTCTTTTCCATCTCCTCTTCATTCAGGCGGATACTATCGAAATCATCCTGCGTGTTGATCCGGGCCAGGTTGAGATAAAAGTAATCGAGCAGCGCCTTTTCCGGCTCCGCCAAGAGGTATGGGCCTTGCTCCGTCCTCATCTCCACGTAACCCCAGAAAAGGTCGCTCTTTACGTGCCGGTAGATGAAGCGGCCCCAGGCGTTCTCGAAGGTCCGGGTGATTCTGGCTGTGACGCTGGTATAGGCGTAAACAATCTCCGGGATGAAGCCGTACCAGGCCAGGGCGCTCTCGAGGCTCAGATAGCTGGGTTGACAAAGCAGAAAAGCGACGCCCTCGCCCTGTACCTTCTCCATCTCCCGGCGGAAGGCGTAGAGCCCGTTTTTCAGGCGGACCAGATGCCCCTTTTTCACCCAGAGGCTGAGCTGGTAGTCGAGGACCTCATACCCTGACAAAGCAAGGTCGGTTCGGGAGAACACATGGCTCTTGATAGCGGCGGTAAGTTCATTATATTTCATGAACTACTTATAAATGATAAGTTATCGAAATGTCAAGCGTCAATAAACAGAAAAAAATAGGGGCGCTGTCCCTCGTATATTGATTCTTGATGATTTCGGTAATCTGGGGACATGACCCAATTTCCTCAGAAATTGGTATCGTGTCCCCAGATTTCCAGATTACCCAGATTACCTGCTAAAGCTCGCGTCAGCCGTTCGTAGTTTCCCTTGATACGCGAACCATAAACCGCACCCAGACGCAACACGGTTCACAATGGTTGACCGTCCGCGCCCGCATTTCCCGAACCGTCTCTTCCAAACCCATCTTTGTGAATATTCAAAGTAAAAAGCAGAATGATCTTCATCAAAATAAAATGGGGAAAGCCATCATAACTGAAATCAAAATATTGCCCATAGGATTTTCTGGGTCAAACTGGCGCCTACAAAAAATATGTGGCTGTCCCATTTTCTCCTCCCGTCACCGCTGATTACCGCTTGACATGCTATCTGCTCTATTGTACTATCTGTCTATAATGTACACAGGAGCTGCTGCGATGACCACAAAAATATCCACGGCGGATGCCAGAAAGAACTTTTCCAATATTGTTAACCGAGTGTCCTTTGGGAAAGAATCTATCATTCTGACCAGAAGAGGCGAGGAGATTGCCGCTCTGGTTGCAATGGACGAACTCAGGTTGCTTCAGGAATTAGAAGACCGCATAGATATTGCCGATGCCATGAAGGCAATTAAAAAACAGGGTGAGGACATGCCGGCCGAGCAGTTCTGGAAAAAACTGGGTCTCTAAAATGGCATACACAATAAAGTTCAGACCCGCTGTCGAAAAGAATCTGAGAACACTTCCCCAAAAGGAATTGATACGAATAAAGAGGAAAATCGAAGCCCTCGCTGAAAATCTGCCGGACCCGGCTATAACAAAAATGAAGGGAAACAACAAATTTCACAAAATAAGAGCGGGAGATTACCGCATCATTTATGAAATTCATGATGATACCCTTGTGATCCTGGTGGCAAATATCGGCCACAGAAAAGATATCTATAAACACCTCCCCTGCCCATCCTGATTCAGAAAATCCCTCTTGCGAGAAAATGGGTAGCTGTTGTCCCCGTTTTCTGTCACACCTCAGCCCTCACTCTTCACAACGCCCCACTTCGTCGCATCTCTTTGATCGTCTCTTCCCAACCCGTTTTTAAATCATAGTGGGGGACAAAACCCAGCTCTTTTTGAATGAGGCTGCCGTCAACGGCAATATCTTCTGTGTATTTGTCAATGATCGCCCGTGTAATCAGAGGTTTTAAACCAATGGCGTGGCTTCCCTTTTCGATTAAACGTATCAAAGTACGCGTTGTCCTCACGGGCAATGACAACCTGGGCGGTTTACGGCCGAGGGCAGAGCAAATGGATTCAATAATTTCATTCAAGGTATGAAATTCGCCGTCGGTTACGTTGAACACCCGGCCCACCGCAACGGGATGAGAAACAGCCAGCACAGCCGCACGACCAACATCCTTATCATAAACAAGAGTCCGCCGATTGAGACCATTTCCGACAGGGATAAAGGGAAATCTGGGGACATGACCCGGTAATTTGGGGACATGACCCAATTTCGCCAGAAATTGGTATCGTGTCCCCAAATTACCTCCCAGATTTCCTGCTAAAGCTCGCGTCAGCCGTTCGTAGTTACCCTTGATGCGGGAACCATAAACCGCACCCAGACGCAACACGGTTCCCAATGGTTGACCGTCAGCGCCCCGCGCATTCAAGATAATCTGTTCAGCCGCAAGTTTCGTCTGAGCATAAAAAGTGTCAGGATGAGTTGGCGACATCTCATTGAGTACGCGACCATCAGAAGACCCATATACCGCAATCGTACTGAATAGAACAACGCGTCTGACGCCTGCGCTAATCGCAGCCTCGACTACCGTCGCTGTTCCGCCGACATTAACGCGCTCGTATTTTTTACGCATTTCAGGCGGTGGATTGACAATGTGCAGGAGCGCCGCCAGATGAACGACTGCATCCACGCCTTGCATCGCAGATTCGACGGCCGTCTTGTTCGTGACATCACCAATTACAACCTCTACGTTCTGAGGGAACATGCCTGATGCAGGAGCATCGACAGAGAAGGCGCGGACCCGGAAACCTGCTTGATCCAGAGCATGAACGACATGCGGCCCAATAGCACCTATTGCACCTGTTACCAAGATCAACATTTATATGAACTTATAGCCCCAGCGATTGAAGTATATAAAGGCACTGCGCATAAAATAATATGTAAATACCCAATTGAAGTGGGCGTCCCTTTTCCAAAAATGAATAACCGAGGCATGAGGATTATAAACAGTACGATGTGTTTCTTGTACACGACGGCATAAATCGAAATCTTCGAAATATAAAAAATATTTCTGATTAAAACCTCTCAGTTTCCTTAATAGATCAGTTCGGCAAAACATAAAAGACCCACTAAGACATGGAACGTCATAAACGTGATCATAACCAATATCACGCATTTCATAATAATCAAGACGTTTGCGCACGATTGGAAATTGACTAAAATAACGCGGGAAAAAGCGTCGTATAAAGAGGTCAGTAATAGCCGGATATCTTTTATTAAGACCTTGTACAGTGCCATCTTCATTCAAAATTTTAGGCGATACAATGCCCATAT
>CAITLA010000141.1 GCA_903893135.1 uncultured Syntrophaceae bacterium
CCCGGGTTTTCCAGCCCCGGCCAGGAACGAGGAGGAAAGATAAATGGCACGGAGAATTTTCTATGGATTAGGATTCGTAATAATTGTCTTAGGGATAACGATTATTACCTTTATCGGTTCAGGAATTGCAGGGCTGAAACTTCCTGATAAAAGAACACAAATTTTTGAAGTCCAGTTCGAAACCGGTCAGGCGGATATAAAGGGGAAATACCAGGATGATATGAAGAAGATTGCTGAGATCATGACAAAGGACCCCCAGGCGACAGCGGTCATTAAGGGATATACCGATAACAGCGGGCAAACATCAGTTAATCTCAAATTATCCAAATCGAGGGCCGAAAGCGTCAAGAAATACCTCGTTGAAGCATTAGGGGTTGATGCGGCTCGTTTGGAAACGATTGGTTACGGCCCAAGCAAACCAATAGAAAGCAATGCGACGGCCGAGGGCAGGCAGATGAACCGACGTGTTGCCATTATCGTAAAATATGAAGAGCGTAGGGTGTTATCGCGTGCTGTAGTTCCTGTTACTGAGGAAAAGACATCAGTCTATTCTCAGGTAACCGGGCTGATTGTCGATGCCTCTGATATGGTGGTTTATTTGGCGATGACCCCCAACATATATAATGAAAGTGGCCAGGTGATTTATGGTACAGCGAAGAATGAAATGATTGGTCTCACGCGCGATTGTGTAAGACAAGTAGGGGTTGTCAGTTATAGCAACAATCTATCCGATGCACAGAAATACCCGCGAGTCGGCAGTAATCCTCTAATAGTAAAGGGTATAAAGGTTGTGGGTGAGGAGAACAAAGACATCGTGATTAGTGACGCTGACGCACAGAAAATCATGGAACTGGAGAAAGAATATCACTTCCTGGAGAAATGTAAAGTCAGTATCGTCGTGGGTTCATCTACCAGGTGAAAGCGAAAGCCTCTGGAAGAAGATGATTGGAAAGCCGTATTCGGATAACCGAACGTCCGGTTGTGAAGAAGGGGAGTTGGAGATAGAACCATTTGCTGACTACGCCAGCTCTCTACTCTGCTGGCACCATTAACCGGCGCATTTTATTTTTTTTTTGATCACTCCGCTCTACGAAATGAAAGACGCGAGGTTTGAGCAGTTCAATTATTGTTCCCTTCGGGGATTGGGAGAAGAGCCCTCGCCTTCAAGTGAAGACTTTAGTATGCTTGCGGTGTGGAGAATTACCGGAAATCCAGCCATACCGTCTATGATATCAAATATCACGTTGTGTGGATCACGAAGTACCGCAAGCCGATTCTGCGAGGTGATGTTGCAGAGAGGTTGCGGGATTTGATCCGTGAGATATGTAAAGCCAATGATGTTGAAATTATCACGGGTCATGTTTCTCGTGAACACGTGCATATATTCGTATCGGTGCCTCCGCATATATCGGTAAGTCAATTAGTGAAATCAATCAAGGGGAAGACCTCCCGCAAGGCCGATGCCACCATCAAGGTAGCAACGCCGCAGGCTCCGATAGGTTTTTTCCGGCGGTAAATCTCCCGGATTATCCTTTGCAATTCGGGCTTGGGCTTCAAGTAATCCTTTTTGGATC
>CAITLA010000142.1 GCA_903893135.1 uncultured Syntrophaceae bacterium
GACAAGCCTGACATCGGCCTTGACGCTCTTTTTATTGCGGATTCCCCTGCGAGGATAGGCATGATCGTTCCCCAATTGGCCATCCATAATGTCAGAGGTGTTAAACTGCTTGGTACAAGCGACTGGGATACGCCGGATATTTTGAAGGCAGGCAGTGAATTACTGGAAGAGGCCATTTTCGTAGACGCTTTTTCTCCAAATAGTTTTTATCCCGAGGTCAATGACTTTACTGACGTCTACTATACAAACTTCAGCCGGGAACCGGGAGCGGCGGAGGCACTCGCATACGATGCGGCGGGCATCATTGTAAAAATTATCAGGGAAGATGGCATCAAGACGAGGGATCAATTCAGGGAGAACCTTCTGGATGTGAGGGATTACCGGGGCGTGACGGGGAAAACGTCATTTTCAGGGATGCGAGACACCCGGAAGGATGTCTTTGTCTTGACTATAAAGGATGGTAAAATCATCCAGATCAAATAGGTATAGGAGAAGTTTTATGAGGTTTCTTCTTACAAATGATGACGGCATATATGCAAGGGGGTTGGGTGCTCTCTATCAGGAGCTTTCCAAGGACGCAGATTGCCTCATCGTCGCCCCCGAGGTTGAACAGAGCGCGGTGGGACATGCGATCACGATTTTCCGACCCCTCATGGTACGGGCCGTAAAAAAAGAAGGCAGCTTTGTCGGATACGCCGTGAAAGGGACACCGGCGGATTGTGTCAAAATCGGGATCAAGGAATTATCAGACAAGCCGGTTGACCTGGTTGTATCGGGAATCAACTTGGGCGCCAACGTGGGGACCAATGTGATTTATTCAGGAACCGTGTCGGCGGCGACCGAGGGGATCATCATGGGAATTCCGTCCATGGCTATTTCTTTGGACACTCACAGAAATGCCGATTTTTCATTCGCAGCCCGATTTGCCCGAAAGATGGCGGCATTCATGTTAGAGGACAATCCCATAAAAAACGTCGCCATGAATATAAATATCCCGGCCATTCCCGAAGAAGAGATCAGGGGGGTTGTGGTGGCAAAGCAGGGCAGGGCGCGCCTGATAGAAAGTTTTGAAAAAAGGGTGGATCCAAGAGAAAACATCTATTACTGGCTGGCCGGAGAGACGAAACTTTCCGATGAAGAAGAGGTGGATTCCGATGCCTGCGCTCTTCGCCATCGCATGATTTCCATAACACCTATCTATTATGATTTAACCCGGCATGACGTTCTGGCGGCGTTGAGCGAAAAGATCAAACAGAAGTTCTGATTGGTGATTGGTGGTGATTGGGGTCAGGTCTTGTATTTTAGCGCTTTCCGGTTATCGCGTGAGTAAAACGGGGATTGTGCTCTTGCGGATTACAGATGAAGTGGTGCTGCCGAGAATCAGTTCCCTCAGCCTGTTGTGGCCGTAGGCCCCCATGACCATTAATTCGACGGAACCTTCTTTGATGAACTTGATTATTTCACGGTCCTCCTTACCGCGGAGAATGATGATGGCGCTGTCGATCTTTAAGGGTTCGAGAAAGTCCTCTATCTTTTTTGTAAGGCTTGCGCCCAGGTGATGATTATCCGTGATGATAATGACAGTGAGAGGCCAGGAGGTCTGTTCGGATAATTCTGCC
>CAITLA010000143.1 GCA_903893135.1 uncultured Syntrophaceae bacterium
TATGCGAAGCTTGAATATTTTAACCCAGGAGGCTCCGTAAAGGACAGGATAGCCCTTTATATGGTAAATGAAGCGGAAAAGAGGGGGGAGCTTTTGGGCGATAAGATCATCCTCGAAGCCACGAGCGGCAATACGGGGATCGGTCTGGCACTCGTTGCTGCTGCCAAGGGATACAGATTATGCCTGGCTATGTCTGAATCTGCCAGTGAGGAAAGAAAGAGAATCCTTAAGGCCATGGGAGCTGAGCTATACTTAACTCCGGCAAGCCTCGGTACAGATGGCGCCATAGAAGTGGCATATAACATGCTGCTCAAGGACCCTGGAAAATATTTTGGCACCGACCAGTTTAATAATGCCTATAATACGCTAGCCCATTATTATGGTACTGGTGAAGAAATTTGGAAACAGACTGATGGGGCTGTGACAATGGTGGTGGCAACCTTGGGGACGACGGGCACTGCTATGGGAATTTCGAAGCGACTCAAGGAATATAATCCTGACATCAAAATAGTAGGCGTTGAACCCTACCTGCAGCATAAAATCCAGGGTCTAAAAAATATGAAGGAATCTTACAGACCGGGCATTTATGACAAGAACCGATTGGATGAGAAGATAAATATTCTTGACGAAGATGCATTTGAAACAGCAAGGAGGCTGGCCGGGGAGGAAGGTCTCTTTGTAGGGATGAGTTCAGGCGCTGCCATGTATATAGCTATGCAGAAGGCAAGAGAAATGGAGGATGGGCTCATCGTTGTGATTTTTCCTGACGGGGGAGAGCGATATCTGAGTACGGAACTCTTTGCCGATAAGAAACAATCTACCCTGCGTTTCTACAACACATCGACGAGAGAGAAGGAGTTTTTCAAACCAATCAATTCTGAAGAAATTCTGATGCATTCGTGCGGGCCTACAGTTCATGAAGTTCCCCACGTAGGCAACTATCGGCGTTTTGTTGTTTCCGACCTGATCCTACGCTACCTTGAATTTAAAGGATTTAAAGTCAGACACGTTATGAACATAATTGATTTGAACGACAGATCCATTAAGGAAGCCGAGCGGGCAAGCATGGACTTGGATACGTATACAGAAAGATGCACAAGCAAGTTCCTCAACGATATAAAAAAGTTGAATATCAAACAAGAGGAGGTCTATCCTCGGGCAAGTGAAAATGTCGAGGCCATGGTGAACCTAGTTGAAAAACTCGTGGAGAGAGGCCACGCCTACGAAAAATTGAGGTCTGTCTACTTTGACATATCAAAAATAGACGATTATGGTCGCCTGTCCAACATTGACCTGAAAAAAGTTAAACCCGGCAAGACCATTGAATCTGATGACTATGAAAAAGACAGCCCCGTGGATTTTACTCTCCTCAAAAGGTCTTCCCTAAATGAATTGAAGAGGGGGATTTATTTCAAGACCCGTTGGGGAAACGTGAGACCCAGCTGGCACCTTGAGTGTGCAGCAATTTCCATTAAATATTTGGCAGACAATTTTGATATTCATGCGAGTGGAACCGACGTCATCTTTCCTCACTGTGAAAATGTCATGGCCATAGGGAGAGCTGCAACTGGCAAACGGCTGGCCAACTATTGGATCAATACGGAACTGGTCATGGTGGATGGCAAGAAAATGTCCCGCTCTTTAAACAATGTCAAGACCATAGAAGATCTGGAGACAATGGGATATGGCGGCAGACAAATCAGGTTTTTTCTGCTCGGCACTCACTACCGTAAGCCTCTAAATTTCTCCTTCGGCGCCTTAGAGACGGCAAGAAATACGGTCAAAAAGTTGGACAGATTTATTCAGCGCCTGATTCGTTATACAGCCGGTAGCGGATACCCTGACGCTGATCAACTTGTCTATGACATCAAACAGAGATTCTCCGATGCCATGGATGATGATTTCAACATATCCGATACAATGGCCTCTCTTTTTGAATTTGTAGGGAAGGTCAGTATTCCACTCTCTCTCGGGCAGTTGAGTGAAAGGGAAAGGGACAATGTGCTCGATGTCCTAAAGAGGATCGATGATGTTCTCGGGGTCATGAATTTTGAGGAAGAGACATTGAGCGAGGATGCGCTTCGGCTTCTGGAAGAGAGAGCGCGCGCGAGAAGAATTGGTGATTGGAAGGCTTCTGACGAAATCAGGAAGAAGCTTCTTGGGATGGGAATTGAGATCTCAGACAGCGCCCACGGAGTGACATGGAGATTGAAATAGTTATTAGGGTTACGTGAAGCAAATACAGGGAATATATTATAAGAGTAGATTTGCTTGCAATTGATGGCTGACATGAATGAATGAGGAGATGTAATGGATAAGGAAATCAGAAAGTCAGTTATTGCAGGGAATTGGTATCCTGGCAGTCCCAAAGTTTTGCGGGCAGATATAGAGGGCTTTTTTCTCAACGCACCTGATGTAATGATCGACGGCAGTATCAGAGGCCTTATTGTTCCCCACGCGGGATATATCTATTCAGGCCAGATTGCCGCAATAGCTTATAAAATCATAAAGAGAAAAACCTTTGATGCTGTCTTGGTTCTGGGCCCGAGCCATAGGGCATTTTTCCAAGGCGTTTCCATATATGACAGAGGCGGATATGAAACCCCCTTAGGCGTTGTTCCCGTGGATGTGACCTTGGCAAATGATATAATGGCGCAAAGCGAAATGATATCCTACATGCCGGCTGCTCATTCTCAGGAGCATTCACTCGAGATTCAACTCCCTTTTCTTCAAGTCGCACTCGGAGAATTTCGCTTTGTTCCACTTGTTATGGGGGAGCAAGACCTTAAGACATGCGAAAACCTAGCTGAGAGCATAGTCAAGGCGATAAATGGCAGGAATGTCTTGATCGTGGGAAGTTCCGATCTTTCACATTTCCACTCTTATGAGAAGGCTGTGAAGCTTGATTCGGCGGTGATCAAACGTATAGAAAAGATGGACGGCAGCGGCCTCTTGGAAGATTTGGAAAAAAATCTATGTGAGGCCTGTGGCGGAGGGCCAGCAGCTGTGACCATGATGGTTTCAGGAAAATTGGGTGCAGATAGGGCGAAGTTGCTGAAATATGCCAATTCGGGAGATGTGACGGGAGATAGAAGAAGCGTTGTCGGTTATGCTTCCGCTATTTTTTATAAGGGCCGGGATTCTTAGATTTCAAAAAAGCTTCGGTTTCTGCACATGCAGTTCGTCGTGCCTCAGATTTCTTATATTCTGCCATGTGAATAAACGGACCCCAAGCAGGCGCCCATGAACAGATTACAGATTAAAATAATGAATTCGTTACTTACACCCCCTTACTTGAAAGCTGTACTAAGTTTTTCCATGCAAGTTATTGAGATGTTGGGGAGGTATCATTATGGCGCTGACAGACCTGGAAAAAAAGGCGCTTCTTGATGTTGTAAGAAAAACAATAGAGGCCAGACTAACAGGTAGGTCTCTCACGGAGCTTCATTTGTCCTCGGAAGTACTGAAAGAAAAAAAGGGAGCCTTTGTAACCCTTAAAAAGCACAGTCATCTCAGGGGTTGTATCGGTTATATCGAGGCGAGAAAACCGCTTTACAAAACCGTGGGAGAAATGGCTCTGGCCGCTGCCTTCGATGATCCACGCTTTCCTCCGTTAAAGCCGGACGAGCTGAAGAACATAACTGTCGAGATATCCGTACTGAGCCCGCTCAAAGAGGTTAAGAACATAGATGAAATAGAAGTGGGCATCCACGGCCTTTATATTACTAAGGGGTTTCATTCCGGCCTTTTGCTGCCGCAAGTGGCCACGGAATATGATTGGGATAGCTTGACATTTCTTCAGGAAACCTGTTACAAAGCCGGCCTTCAACGGGATGCCTGGAAAGATAAGGATGCCAAAGTTTATAAATTTTCCGCTGAGGTCTTTGGCGAGCATTGATTGACGGTCTCCAAGGGAGCCGCAAACCTGTCTGGATGCTGACGGCAAGAAACATTCAGTGATGCTGCTTGCAACTCCAAATTTCCGGCAAAAAAAGAGAAGGTTACATTGCACCCATTGCCTCCTCCTTAGCGGGGGGATTACTTAGTCGCCTCCGGTCCCGATGGCTGAGGTGTACGTTTATAGATGTCGAAGTGACCAGGGATGCTTCGACATGTGAAATGTTGATATGCAAGGAAGTCATTCTTTGCTAATTTTGAAATTACGGGCAGATATTTAACCTTCAATAAAATGAAGTTTATGCAATATATTCATCAACACTTAAAATCTTTTCTCCACAGTACTTTCTTATACATGCTGAGCCGATGCGCAAATCTTTCAGCACAACAATACAAAAAATAATTGTTGACAAATTTTGATTATGGAATTAATATTAGAGGCTTTTGTTTTTGGGAGATTTTTGCCGCTCTTTTGTAGGATGTAAATGAAGTTTCCCGTTCTGGTTAGTAAGTCGGCTGGCGTAGCTCAACAGGTAGAGCAGCTGATTTGTAATCAGCAGGTTGCGGGTTCGAGTCCCATCGCCAGCTCCAGCTTTTGGTGATGTAACTGGAGGGGTACCCGAGTGGCCAAAGGGAGCAGACTGTAAATCTGCCGGCGAAGCCTACGGAGGTTCGAATCCTCCCCCCTCCATCAGGGAAATGAATTGGCCAGAAACCCCTGAGGGATGGACTTCAGGGTGCACTTCAATATCTTTTGAGAGCGGGAATAGCTCAGGGGCTAGAGCGTCAGCCTTCCAAGCTGAGGGTCGCGGGTTCGAATCCCGTTTCCCGCTCCATTTTATTGCTTAACTTTTTTAAAGATGTGTTTCGATGTGCTGATTATATGGGGTGCATGGAATAAGAAGTCCTTTTGATGAATTCGTTAGCCCACGTAGCTCAGTAGGTAGAGCACATCCTTGGTAAGGATGAGGTCACCAGTTCAATCCTGGTCGTGGGCTCCATTACGGTAAAAGTAGGTTAATTATGAGAAATATTATTACCTTGGCCTGTACAGATTGTAAGCAGAGAAATTATACGACGACGAAGAATAAGCGAACCATGCAGAATCGACTTGAGTTGATGAAATATTGTAAATTCTGTCGATCTCATAAGCTTCACAGGGAAACTAAATAATTTTCTTTTATCAGGGAATATGCAGCAGAATGAACAGGCCAGTAGCTCTAATGGATAGAGCGCCGGACTCCAAATCCGGATGCTGGGGGTTCAAGTCCCTCCTGGCCTGCCATTTTGTTTCAACGAAATTTGGCCTTTTATATTGGAGTGACGCGAAGAAAAGATTTGGTCAAACTGACCTTGAGCTATTGAAACGGGACGAAGGACCTGAGCTTTGATCTAAAAGGATTGCACTGATGAATAAGGTAAAAATAATTGCTGAAAAAATAGTACGCTTTTTAAAAGAAGCAAAGATTGAATTAAGAAAAGTGACGTGGCCTTCTCCCAGGCAAACCCTTGCTTCCACTTCTGTGGTGATAATTGTGGTGATAATTGTATCCATATTTTTAGGTATCGTGGATTTTGGTTTGGCTAAGGCAATAAGGATGGTTTTGGGTTAGAGTCTATGGCGTTCAAATGGTATGTCGTCCATACGTATTCCGGCTTTGAGAACAGGGTAAAAATTTCTCTGAATGAAAGAATAGAAGCAGCAGGAATGCAGGAACAGTTTTCGGATATCCTTATTCCGGAAGAAGATATCGTAGAACTGGTGTCAGGAGAGAAGAAGACATCGAAAAGGAAGTTTTTCCCCGGGTACATCCTCGTCAGAATGGAGATGAATGACGAAACGTGGCACCTTGTCAAAGGGACACCCAAGGTGACGGGGTTTATTGGGGGTAAGGATAAACCATCGCCAATCCCTGATAAGGATGTGGATAACCTCAAGACCAGGATAGATGAAGGAACTTTAAAACCAAAACCAAAATTCAGGTTTGAGGTCGGCGATCACGTAAGGATAATTGATGGTCCATTTACGAACTTTGATGGTGTTGTCGATGAGGTCAAGCCGGAGAAGGGAAAGTTAAGGGTCATCGTCAGCATATTTGGCAGGTCAACGCCGGTTGAACTGGATTTTATCCAGGTTGTTCAGCAGTGATAAAGGGATAGGTTACCAACAACAAGACAATTAGGGTGGTCATAATGGCAAAAAAAGTTATAGCGAATATAAAGCTTCAGATTAAGGCAGGCAAAGCAACTCCATCTCCTCCCATCGGGCCTGCCTTAGGGCAACATGGGGTCAATATTATGGAGTTCTGCAAGGCATACAATGCCATGACACAAAACCAGGAAGGTACGGTGATTCCCGTCGTTATAACAGTCTATGCTGATAGATCCTTTACCTTTGTTACTAAGACTCCGCCGGCATCTGTGCTTCTCAAACAGGCTGCCAAAATTGCCAAAGGTTCCGGGGACCCGAGGCGGGAGAAGGTCGGCACTGTGACGCGTGAGCAGATCAGGGAGATCGCCGCTTCAAAATATAACGACCTCAACGCTGTTGATATAGAAGGGGCAATCAGAATCATTGAGGGAACGGCACGGTCAATGGGAATCGAAATAGCAGGATAAAATAACTGAGGACATTGTCAAGAAACCCACAATCCGTGTGGGCGTGTAAAGTTAAACATTTTCCATTGCGGGAAGCCCAGCCCCGTGAATGGCAATATCAATGACAGAGGTTTTGACATGGTTAAGAGAGGCAAGGCTTACGCAGAAGCGAAAAAAAAGGTCGAGGCAGGAAAGCGATATACCTTGAGAGAGTCTGTACAATTGGTCGTCGGTACTGCGAGAGTAAAATTTGATGAAACCGTCGATGCGGCCATCCGGTTGGGAGTAAGTCCACAACACGCTGATCAGATGGTCAGAGGCAGTGTTGTTTTGCCAAATGGATTAGGCAAGTCAGTCAGGGTGCTTGTCTTCGCGAAAGGAGAAAAGGAGAAAGAGGCCCTCGATGCGGGTGCCGATATTGTCGGTTCAGACGATATCATTGAAAAAATTAAGGGAGGATGGCTCGACTTTGACAGGGTGATTGCCACACCCGATATGATGGGCAATGTTGGGAAGCTGGGGAAGATTTTAGGTCCCCGCGGATTAATGCCTAATCCAAAGGTAGGTACAGTAACCTTTGACGTGGCGAAGGCTGTCAATGAACTAAAATCCGGCAAGGTTGAATTTCGCGTAGAAAAAACAGGTATAGTGCATAGTCCGGTTGGAAAGGTGTCTTTTGGAGCGGATAAGTTAACGGAAAATATCAGTGCTCTTTTGGAAGCGATTATCAAGCTGAAACCGGCATCGAGTAAGGGAACTTACCTCAAAGGAATATCGTTGTCCACCGCTATGGGGCCGGGGATAAAAGTTGATCCCTTGGATGTAAGAAATATTTGAAATTAGGACCGGCATGAATATGTGCCTGCGGGCCTGGTGAACTTGTATTTACTAAAAGAAGGTTTTGTGAAAATGGCGGCTTCGCAAAATGGATACATGGAATATGGCCTTCTTACGATGCCGTCGGATTTGATGATGCAATAATAGAAGTCTGAGACAGCAGGTACAGGGGTTTAAACGAGTTGAATCGGCCTGCCGAGACCAGTGGATGGTTTTGTAGCAACTTGATTCAGTAATGTACATCATGTTTAGGAACTCCCCTGTATGATGAATAGTTCTCTGACTTCCGATGACATTCTTGTTTTGCAAAAGGTAGCGGTTTTACAAATTTAATGTAGTGAAAGGAGGTTAAAGATTGGATCGGAGAACTAAGGAAAAGGTTGTAGCTGAGCTTCATGAAAAACTTAAAGATACCAAGTTGGCTGTTCTTGCCGGTTATACTGGCATGAATGTTGAGAAGTTGACTGTCTTGAGAAATACTTTACGCAAGTCAGGCACCGAACTTCGGGTCGTTAAAAACACGCTGCTCGGAATTGCCTCGGAGAATACCGATTTTAGTGGGCTGAAAGAGTATTTCAAAGGACCATTGGCTATTCTCTTGAATCGCGGGGATGTGGTCCGGCCGACAAAGGTATTAGTCGAATTTGCCAAAAAGAACGCCGAGCTGGAAATAAAGGTCGGTATGCTAAATGGCAAGGTATTGAGCAGGGATCAGCTCAGCGCGCTGTCAGAATTGCCGAGTAGAGAAGTCCTTCTCGGAAAACTCCTTTCCGTTATGGTAGGAGTCCAAACTTCGTTGGTTAACGTATTAAGCGGGGTGCCGAGAAGCTTTATTTGCGCGCTTGACGCTTATCGTGCAAAAAAACAATCAGGAAACTAAAATATACAGGAGAGGATAAGAAAGATGGCCAGTAAAATTACAAAAGATGATGTCATAAAATTTATTGAAGAAATGACGGTCCTTGAACTTTCTGAGTTAGTAAAGGAACTGGAAGAAAAATTCGGTGTATCTGCAGCCGCGCCTGTGGCAGTGGCTCAAGTTTCTGCAGGGCCTGAACAGGCAGCGCAGGCAGAGGAGAAAACAGAATTTAATGCTATTCTAACCGGATTTGGCGATCAAAAAATTCAGGTGATCAAGGTTGTTAGGGCTCTTACCAGTCTAGGGCTTAAGGAAGCCAAAGACTTGGTAGATGGTGTGCCAAAGCCAATTAAGGAGGGTGTTTCGAAAGAAGAAGCAGCAGATATAAAGAAGAAGATAGAAGAAGTCGGAGGTACCGTAGAAATTAAGTAACAGGCGAACAAAATGCAATAATTATTGTTCGGAGATTTTACAATCCAAAGTGACGAGAATAACTGATTCTGTGTTTGCAAATATATTTTAATAACACAATAAGGATAATATGAACGAGTTTAGAAAGAATTTTGGCAGTATAAAAAAAATCCTAAATATACCAAATCTGATTGATATTCAGAAGAAGTCCTACGAGAAATTTCTTCAGAAGGAATTGGCCCCGTTGGAACGCGGGAGCTTCGGACTTCAAGGTGCATTCAAAAGCGTCTTCCCAATCTCCGACTTTAGCGGGAAATGTTCGCTGGAATTTGTAAGTTACAAGATCGGAGACGTCAGATATGACGTGAAAGAGTGTATCCAAAAAGGTATGACCTATGCGGCTCCTTTGAAGATTGTAGTGAGGTTGGTTGTCTTTGATGCTGATCGCACTTCCGGGCATAAAACAATCCGCGATATTAAGGAGCAGGAGATATACTTTGGAGAAATTCCATTGATGACAGATAACGGCACCTTCATCATGAATGGTACGGAAAGAGTCATCGTTAGTCAGCTTCATAGATCGCCGGGTATATTCTTTGATCACGATAAAGGGAAAACGCTAGCCAGTGGGAAGCTGATTTATTCAGCGAGGATCATACCTATTAGAGGATCTTGGCTGGATTTTGAATTTGATTCAAAAGATCTCCTCTACGTGAGGATCGACAGGCGAAGAAAGATGCCTGTGACGATTCTATTTAAGGCTATGGCAAACTCTACGGAATTCCTCCTCAGTTATTTTTACAATATTGAGAAGGTTTTTATAGACCATAATAAGTTTTATATGGTTGTGGATGAATCCCTCGTAGGTGAGAAGGCCCCCGAAGATATAAAGGAGCCTGGATCCGGTGAAGTGATTATTAAGAAGATGCGGAAGTTTACCAAAGCCCACATCAAGAGAATGACTGAGCTGAAGATCAAACGGATACAGATTAAGGACTCAGACATAGTTGGGAAGATCCTTGCCTCAAATGTAATGGACCCCAACACCGGCGAAGTATTGTTGAGATGCAATGAAGAGTTAACACTCGATGGTCTGGAGCGGGTCAGTGAGAAAGGGGTTCAGGAGCTTCGGTTTGTTTACATGGACGAGGAAAGATCCAATGCTTCAATTAAAGATACTCTACAGATCGATAAGATTGAGAATGAGGAAGAGGCAATAATCGAGATATACAGAAGGTTGAGGCCGAGTAACCCGCCGACACCGGAGACGGCACATAAGTTTTTCAAAAGTCTCTTTTTTGATCCTGCAAGTTACGACCTCTCGGACGTGGGAAGGGCCAAGATGAATTACAAGCTTCGCAGGGATGTTCCTATAGATGTAACAGTTCTTCGTAATGAGGATATCCTTGCCGCTGTCAAATATCTCATTGATCTGAAAAATGGTGCTGGTGACTGCAGTGTCGACGACATTGATCACTTGGGAAACCGTAGAATCCGGTCGGTGGGCGAACTGATCGAAAATCAGTACCGCATAGGTCTGGTTCGAATAGAGAGGGCCATCAAGGAGAGAATGAGCCTCCAGGACATTGAAACCATGATGCCCCACGAGCTTATAAATGCTAAGCC
This sequence comes from uncultured Syntrophaceae bacterium, assembly GCA_903893135.1. Lineage (GTDB taxonomy): Bacteria > Desulfobacterota > Syntrophia > Syntrophales > UBA2185 > Fen-1135. The sequence goes on from CAITLA010000143.1 coordinate 10,229, forward strand.
GGTATCTGCCGTTGTGAATGAATTTCTTGGAAGCAGCCAACTTTCCCAGTTCATGGATCAGACTAATCCACTTGCGGAGATTACCCACAAGAGAAGGCTTTCCGCCCTTGGTCCCGGTGGTCTCACCCGCGAAAGGGCTGGATTTGAGGTCAGGGATGTTCATCCTACCCATTATGGTCGCATCTGTCCTGTTGAAACGCCGGAAGGCCCCAATATAGGTCTCATTGTTTCCCTCAGCACATATGCACGGGTCAATCCATTCGGTTTTATAGAAACACCTTACAGAGTAGTTAATAACGGAAGGGTTCTTGACGAAGTTCGCTACCTGACAGCCATTGAAGAGGAAAAGTACAGTATCGCACCGGCAGACAGTACCCTTGACGGCAGAGGAAGGTTTGTCGGAGAACTGGTTTCTGCCAGAAAGGGGAGCGATTTCCTCTCTATTCCGCCGACCGAAATCAATTTGATGGATGTATCTCCGGATCAGCTTGTCAGTATTGCGGCGGCATCGATTCCGTTTCTTGAGCATGATGATGCCAACCGGGCACTCATGGGTTCCAATATGCAACGACAGGCAGTCCCCCTTTTAAGACCCGAAGTTCCCATAGTGGGTACGGGGATGGAATCTATTGTTGCCAGGGACTCAGGCGCAGTTGTTGTGGCGAGGCGCTCCGGAGTAGTTGAGCAGGTGGACGCTTCAAGGATTGTGGTCAAGTGTGACGGGGACGGACAGGATGAACTTGATACAGGCGTTGATATCTATAACCTTGCAAAATATCAGCGCTCAAACCAGGATACCTGCTTTAACCAGAAGCCCATTGTAAATAAGGGAAATTGCGTCAACAAGGGTGATATCATTGCTGATGGTCCCGCCACGGATTCCGGGGAACTTGCATTAGGGCGAAACGTGATGGTCGCTTTCATGTCATGGGGGGGATACAACTATGAAGATTCTATACTGGTAAGCGAAAGACTCATAAAAGATGATATCTACACATCGATTCATATTGAAGAATTCGAGACAATGGCGAGAGATACGAAACTGGGTAAGGAGGAGATCACAAGGGATATTCCTAACGTAGGAGAGGAGGCCCTCAGGAACCTTGACGAAAGCGGCATTGTCAGGATGGGCGAATTTGTGAAATCAGGGGATATTCTTGTTGGGAAGATCACCCCGAAGGGAGAAACTCAATTATCTGCGGAGGAAAAACTGCTTCGGGCGATCTTCGGTGAAAAGGCAAGCGACGTTCGAGACACATCTCTCCGAGTTCCCCCTGGTGTTGAAGGTACAGTGATAGATGCCAAAGTATTTACCAGAAGAGGTTCTGAAAGGGACCACAGAACGCAATCCATCGAAGATGAAGCCATGAGGGATTTGTTTAAAGACCGGGATGACGAAATGAGGATCATCACCGAAAGTGTCAAAAACAATATTGCCAGCATGTTCATCGGAAAAACTTCTGCCTCAAAGCTGGTCGATCCAAAGAAGAAAAAGATGTTATTGAAAAAAGGAGAGTCAATTGAGAGAGAAGTTCTGGAAAAGATACCGTTTGGCCTGTGGAAGGAAATTTCTCTTGTCCGTGATGAGGCGACGGAGGAGAAAATAGGCACTTTGATTGCAAATTATGAAAGAAAAAAAGAGATCATTGAGGCATTCTTTGAGGAGAAAATCAGTAAGCTAAAGGCAGGCGATGAGCTTCCTCCAGGAGTGATCAAAATGGTTAAAGTTTATCTCGCCATCAAAAGAGGACTGTCCGTAGGTGACAAGATGGCCGGAAGGCACGGTAATAAGGGTGTGTTGTCGAGGATACTCCCGGAAGAAGATATGCCTTATTTTAGGGATGGAATACCTGTTGACATCATTTTAAATCCTTTAGGTGTTCCTTCACGTATGAATGTTGGGCAGATCCTCGAGACTCATTTAGGCTGGGCCGCAAAGGGGTTGGGTGAGAAGATCAATGCCATGCTGGAAAAACATCACAGTACCGATCGGTTGAAAAAGGAATTGCGAAGCATTTATTCCTCGCCTGACTTTGATCGTTTTATCGATGGTATCTCTGAGGACAAGCTCAGAGAATTCATAGGTAAATTAAAGAGGGGCATTTTGGTTTCTACTCCGGTTTTTGATGGTGCAGAAGAAAGCGAAATCAGGGATATGCTGAAGAAGGCGGGCATGCCTGAGAACGGACAAACTATTCTTTTTGACGGGAAGACCGGTGACCCTTTTGATCAGGAGGTCACGGTCGGCATGATTTATATGCTGAAGCTACATCATCTTGTTGATGACAAAATTCACGCAAGATCCATAGGGCCCTATTCCCTGGTGACTCAACAGCCCCTTGGCGGAAAAGCACAATTTGGTGGTCAGAGGCTTGGTGAAATGGAGGTGTGGGCCATGGAAGCCTATGGTGCTGCTTACTCACTGCAGGAGTTCCTTACGGTTAAGTCCGATGATGTGGCAGGGAGAACGAGGATATACGAAGCCATAGTGAAGGGTGAGCATACATTTGAACCGGGGCTCCCAGAGTCATTCAATGTTCTTGTCAAGGAACTGCAGAGTCTTTGCCTTGATGTGGATTTAATTGAAGAAGTGTGATAACATGAAACACAATTTTGTTTTGGAGAGCATTTAGAATTTAGGGTTTAAACTTGATAACCCTCTAATAATCAGGAGATATAAATAGTGGAAGATATTTTTAGTTATTTTGAAAAACCGAAGGATCCCATCAGGTTTAGCGCAATCAAGATGTCACTTGCTTCGCCGGAGAAGATACTTTCGTGGTCCCATGGTGAGGTCAAGAAACCTGAGACGATTAATTACAGGACATTCAAGCCGGAAAGAGATGGACTGTTTTGCGCAAAAATATTCGGCCCCGTAAAAGATTACGAGTGTCTCTGTGGCCGCTATAAGCGGATGAAATATCGCGGCGTTGTATGTGAGAAATGCGGTGTAGAGGTTATCCAATCAAAAGTCCGCAGAGAAAGGATGGGCCACATTACCCTGGCGACACCAGTGGCTCACATATGGTTTCTCAAAAGTCTTCCGAGCCGAATAGGAAATGTCCTCGATTTGAGCCTCAAGGAACTTGAAAAGGTTCTTTATTTTGAGTCCTGGATAGTGCTGGACCCAAAGAACACCCCCCTGAAGAAAAAGGAACTCCTGTCTGAGGAAGAGGTAAGTGAATTACGAGAACAGTATGGCGAAGATGCTTTTGAAGTTGGGATTGGAGCTGAGGCTGTTAGAAAACTTCTCGACGAAATAGATCTGATAAAAATCGACGAAGAACTGCGGGAAGAACTAAGATCGACCGTTTCTGATACGAAGAAGAAGAAGCTTGTCAAGAGGTTGAAAGTAATCGAGTCCCTGAAAAAATCCAAGACAAACAGACCTGAATGGATGGTTCTCACGGTGTTGCCTGTCATCCCTCCGGATCTGCGACCGTTGGTGCCGCTGGATGGAGGCCGTTTCGCGACATCCGACCTCAACGATCTTTACAGGCGGGTAATCAATAGAAATAACCGTTTGAAGCGCCTGCAGGAATTAAACGCGCCGGAGATCATAGTTAGGAACGAAAAGAGAATGCTCCAGGAGGCCGTTGACGTCCTCTTCGATAACGGCAGAAGGGGCAGGGCTATCACTGGTTCCAATAAGAGGCCTCTCAGGTCCCTGTCCGACATGCTGAAAGGGAAACAGGGCAGGTTCAGACAGAACCTGCTTGGCAAAAGGGTTGATTACTCAGGACGATCGGTCATTACAGTGGGGCCTGATCTTCGGCTTCATCAATGCGGTCTTCCCAAGAAGATGGCGCTGGAGCTTTTTAAACCATTTATATATAACCGCCTCGAGGAGAAGGGTTATGTAACCACTGTGAAAAGTGCAAAAAAGATGGTGGAAAGAGAGACTGCCGAGGTATGGGATGCACTGGATGAAGTTGTTCGCGAATATCCAGTTATGCTCAACAGAGCTCCTACCCTGCACAGGCTTGGCATTCAGGCCTTTGAGCCGGTCCTAATTGAGGGGAAGGCGATACAGCTCCACCCCCTGGTCTGCACGGCATTTAACGCCGATTTTGATGGGGACCAGATGGCCGTCCACATCCCCTTGTCCATTGAGGCTCAGACAGAGGCCAGAGTGCTGATGATGTCAACAAATAATATACTTTCTCCAGCCAATGGGAAGCCAGTTATTAACCCCAGTCAGGATATCGTGCTCGGGATTTATTACCTGACGCGGGCTAGGTCTAACGTCAAAGGTGAGGGGATGACTTTTTCAGATCCTGGAGAAGTTCGTAGAGCCCTCGATGCGGATGCCGTTCGTATCCACGCAAAGGTACGAGTTCGTATCGGCGGTGAATTGAAGGATACAACCGTTGGCAGGGTTATTCTTCATGATATTATCCCTCAAGAGATTTCTTTCGATGTCATCAATAAAGTGATGAACAAGAAGGAACTGGCTAATCTTATTGATATTTGTTACCGGTCGTGTGGCGCAAAAACGGCAGTCTTGCTGGCCGATCAACTTAAGGATTTAGGATTTAAATATGCAACGTCTTCGGGATCATCTATTGCGATCCATGATATGGTCATCCCAGAGAACAAAAAAGATATAGTAGCTTTGGCTGATAAGGAGGTACTGAAAGTACAGAATCAGTATATGGATGGTCTTATTACGGATGGTGAGCGCTACAATAAGGTCATCGATATCTGGTCACAGGCGACAGAAAGGATTGCCGCTGAGATGTTAAGCGGCATCGGGGCAGAAGAAAATAAGTCACATACTGGGACGAGGAGACGGGGAGAAAGCATGAATCCCATCTATATGATGGCCGATTCTGGTGCGAGGGGCAGCGCTGTTCAGATCAGGCAACTTGCGGGGATGAGGGGTCTGATGGCCAAGCCATCAGGGGAAATTATCGAAACCCCGATCACCGCAAACTTCCGAGAAGGCCTTACTGTTCTTCAATACTTTATATCCACTCATGGCGCAAGGAAAGGTCTGGCCGACACGGCCCTGAAAACAGCCAATTCCGGATATCTGACCAGACGGCTTGTCGATGTGGCCCAAGATTGTATTATAAGTGAAAATGATTGCAATACCATTGATGGAATTTATGTTTCAGCCCTAATGGAAGGTGGGGAGATTATAGAAGCGGCCGGAGAAAGAGTTCTCGGCAGAGTTGCTCTTGAAGAAATAAGGGACCCTTTTACCGGTGAAATCCTCGTGCATGCGAATGAGGAAATAGATGAAGCCCTAGCAGAGAAAATTGATAAGTCCGGTATAGAAAGGGTAAATATAAGATCTGTTCTGACATGCAAATCAAAGCAAGGCGTCTGCGCCAGGTGCTATGGAAGAGACTTGGCTCATGGTCATCTCGTCAATATAGGTGAGGCCGTGGGTATTATTGCAGCTCAGTCCATCGGTGAACCTGGAACTCAGCTAACAATGCGTACATTTCACATCGGCGGTACTGCAAAGTTTGAGGAACGTTCGACCCTTGAAGCAAGGCATGACGGCACCGTGAAGTACGTGAACCTCAATACTGTTAAGGGTCATGGGAAGGATATCGTCGTCATGAACAGAAACGGAGAAGTTCATGTTCTTGACGAACAGGCCAGAAGCCGCGGGAAATACCCGGTCCCATATGGAGCCCATCTCAAAGTCAAGAATGGCAACGTCGTGAAGACGGGGGATCTGCTTGCGGAATGGGATCCTTTTTCCATACCGATACTTGCCGAGGTTGACGGGACTGTAAAGTATGGCGACATATTAGAAGGAAAGACAATGCAGGAACAGGTCGATGAAGTAACCGGTCTCTCAAGAAAGGTTATAGTCGAATATAAGGGTGCCAACTTACGTACGCGGGTTTCCATCAAAGACGAGAAAGGCAAGACAGTTAAGATCCCCGGTACGAATTCCGTAGCAAGGTATCTCCTGCCCGTGGGTGCAAATCTTGTGGTTTCCGAGGGCGATAAAGTCAAAGCAGGCGACAGTGTTGCCAAGATTCCCAGAGAAACGACTAAAACCAAGGATATCACGGGAGGTCTTCCAAGAGTAGCAGAGCTTTTTGAGGCTAGAAAGCCCAGGGAATTCGCTGTTATAAGTGAGATTGATGGCACGGTGTCATACGGTAAAGATGCAAAGGGGAAAAGGAAAGTAATTATCACCCCGGACGTGGGAGAAGATAAGGAATATCTCATTCCTAAAGGAAAACATGTCAGCGTTCAGGAAGGCGACAGGATTCAAGCCGGTGAAGCACTGATGGATGGTGTACACAATCCCCACGATCTTCTCGCGATCAAAGGTGAAAAAGCGTTGGCCCGGTACCTCGTAGATGAGGTGCAGGAGGTGTACAGACTTCAGGGAGTGAAGATCAATGACAAGCATATGGAGATAATTGTGCGCCAGATGCTGCGCAGGGTGAAAGTGAAAGACCCGGGCGATACGTCATTCATCGCTGATGAGCAGGTCGAAAGATATCGTTTCCAGGAAGAAAACGAGCGAGTCGTTAGTAAGGGGGAAAAGCCTGCTATCGGGGAACCGATGCTTCTGGGCATTACCAAGGCATCTCTGAGCACGCAGAGTTTCATATCTGCTGCCTCCTTCCAGGAGACAACACGTGTCCTTACGGAAGCAAGCCTTGCCGGAAAGATAGACTATTTAAGGGGGCTCAAGGAGAACGTAATAATGGGGCGACTGATTCCCGCAGGGACTGGTCTTCCTATGTACAGGAAGCTTGGCATCAAGGTGGCGGATACTGAAAGCGCAGTCGAACTGGAAAGTCAGGAGACGGATGAAAAATTAATTGAAAAAAATATTGACATAAAGGCCGCAAATTGATAGAAAATCATCTTTTATGCACGAATGGGTATAAGTTAAGAAAATTATAGGAGGAATGATGCCGACGCTGAATCAATTGGTCCGCAAGGGAAGGACAAGAATACAAAAGAAGACGTCCACACCTGCTCTGGCCGGTTCGCCGCAGAGACGGGGTGTTTGCGTTCGCGTGTATACCTCCACACCCAAGAAACCAAATTCTGCTTTGAGAAAGGTCGCAAGGGTTCGTCTCGCCAGCGGTTATGAGGTGACATCTTATATACCGGGAGTAGGCCACAATCTTCAAGAGCATTCCGTTGTCTTGGTTAGAGGTGGCAGGGTCAAAGATCTTCCGGGTGTACGGTATCACATTATCAGAGGCACGCTGGATGCCGTCGGAGTTCAGGACAGAAAGCAGAGCAGATCAAAATACGGGGCAAAGAAGCCGAGCTAAGTGAGAATAAGTCATGCCGAGAAGAAGAGAGATTACAAAAAGAGAAGTAATACCGGATCCAAAGTACAATAATAAGCTTGTGGCGAGATTTATTAATTGTCTGCTGAGGATGGGCAAGAAAAGCATTGCGGAATCAATGTTCTACGGGGCTTTTGATATTATTGAAAAGAAAACGAAAGAGCAGCCTGTGGAAGTTTTTGAGAAGGCCGTAAGTAACGTCAAGCCTCTGATAGAAGTAAAATCAAGACGTGTCGGAGGATCTACGTATCAGGTGCCAACCGAAGTTATGCCGGAGAGAAGAGTTGCTCTGGCAATTCGCTGGTTAATTCTTCATGCAAAAGAACGTGCCGAAAAAACCATGAAAGAAAAGCTTGCCGCCGAATTGATCGATGCCGCTAACAACAGAGGCGCTTCTGTCAAGAAAAGAGAAAGCATTCACAAGATGGCAGAGGCGAATAAGGCATTTGCCCACTACCGGTTTTAGCTTTACTTGAAGGTTTGGGTGAATATTAATTGGCACGCATTGTTCCTTTACAAAGTCTTCGCAATATCGGCATTATGGCGCACATTGATGCCGGCAAGACGACAACAACCGAGCGGATCCTTTATTATACTCACGGCTCCTACAAGATGGGTGAGGTCGATGAAGGAACGGCCACCATGGATTGGATGGAGCAGGAACAGGAGCGGGGTATAACCATCACGGCTGCGGCTACTACATGCACGTGGAGCAACCACCGCATAAACCTCATCGATACGCCCGGCCATGTTGACTTTACAATAGAAGTGGAAAGATCTTTGAGAATTTTAGATGGTGCTGTTGCCCTTTTTTGCGCAGTGGGTGGCGTAGAACCACAGTCTGAGGTAGTTTGGGGTCAGGCGGACAAGTATCGCGTTCCGCGAGTTATCTTTGTCAATAAGATGGATAGGGTAGGGGCTGATTTTGAAAAGGTTGTTGCCGCAATCCGCGACAGGCTCGGGGCGCATCCGATACCCGTTCAGATACCCATCGGCAGGGAAGAATTTTTCCGGGGAGTAATCGATCTTGTACGTATGAAGGCGATCATATACGATGAATATTCCCTGGGGGCTAAGTTCACCGTCAGTGAAATTCCGGATGATCTTCTTGATGCCTCTCGTCAGGAGAGAGAGAAGCTCATAGAGTTTCTCTCCGATCATGATGAGAACCTGATGAGGAAATATCTCAATGAAGAAGCTCTTTCACAAGAAGAGATTATAAGCGCCCTGAGGAAGGCCACGCTGTCCTTGAAAGCGACGCCGGTTTTGTGCGGCTCTGCCTTCAGGAACAAAGGTGTTCAACCTCTTTTGGATGCAGTTATCGATTATCTCCCCTCTCCGCTGGATTTGCCTCCGGTGGTCGGCAGGGGTATTAAGGGAGAGAAGATAGAAAGAATGCCGGGTGATGATGAACCTTTTTCGGCGTTAGCCTTTAAAATTGTAACTGATCCCTATGTCGGTCAGTTGACCTACTTCAGGGTGTACTCCGGTGTGCTGGCCGCCGGTTCTCATGTGTATAATGTATCCAAGAGAAAAAAGGAGCGAATGGGGCGCCTGCTAAAGATGCATGCCAATAAGAGGGAGGAGATCAAGGAGGTACGCACCGGTGATATTGCGGCCGCTGTGGGTCTGAACCTGACGACTACTGGCGATACCCTTTGTGATACGGAACATCCTCTAGCATTGGAGACTCTGGAGTTTCCCGATCCCGTTATTGCCATAGCAATAGAGCCAAAAACGAAGGCGGATGAA
>CAITLA010000144.1 GCA_903893135.1 uncultured Syntrophaceae bacterium
ATCACACGGGTGGACGGACTTGACTCCCAGAATCCTGGCCAGTTCTTTCGTGGAAACCTCCCTGTCTCCGTGCATGAGGATGATGAAGGGCCTCTTCTGATCATCCTCCATGACCAGGGTCTTGATTGCCATGTTCTCATTCACACCGAGCTCTCTTGCGGCCACCTCCGTACCGCCTCTTTCCTCATATTTATAAGGACAAAGAGTGAAGTCTGCCCCTTCATCCTTGAGGACACGAATGGCCGGCGTTGTCGGGAAATGCTCTTTCGTCATCATGGCCTCCCGAGAAATATGAACCTGGCTTTCATTCTACCATCTTTTCAGGATTTTTTTCTATGGCTCAATGTTTTTCCGGCGTGTTCTTTTCGTTACTGTTTATATCGGGGAGGTTCCTGTATCCGACGCCACACTCATTCCTGAAGAAAGCCCATTCTTCACATTCGTTGTCGTCAGGGAAAATACACACGCCGTATTCGCTTCCGTCGGCATTGGCTCTAATCTCCAGCGTATAACCGGATTGCACGCAGTATACCGATGCCGGGTTTGCCATTTTAACCTCTTCGGAACTGACAGCGTGTTGGACGAAATTGCCGGAAAACAGCATTACTCCCATTAGCCCGATGGCGACAATTTTTTTCATTTTGGTATTTTCTTAAAATACAAAGAGTAAAATATTGCTCACTTTATGAGGTCAGTAAATATATTGAGACAAGTCCGAGAACTATACCAGTGAGTTGTTTGATGGTTATTGCTTCACCGAGAAATAAATATGACAAAACGACAGTTACAAGGACATATAGTGTGCTCACCGGAATAACTACGCTTGCCGGCGCCTGCTTCAGGACGGTGTAGAAGATAATGACCAGAAATCCGCCCATGAGACCGCAGACCGCAGCTATCCACACACCGGTTTTATTTTGAAAGTCCAATCTGGGCAGGGCAACTGCCGCTACAGTCAACCAGGCGCTCGAAGAAACGACAAATGATATTGTGAGGGGATTCAGGCGGTCTGAGGCAACTTTAACTAACGTGCCCCAGACTCCTGCGAGCAGAATGTAAATAACGATTAATAGACGCCAATTAATGTTATCCATATGTCTTTGGTGCCGAAGCCCGGATTTGAACCGGGACGGAGAACCCCCCACTAGACCCTGAACCTAGCGCGTCTACCAGTTCCGCCACTTCGGCACGCTGATTGTAATAATGGGCGGCGTTACCTTGGTTGTCTACACTGAGATTCAGACCAATGTCAAGAAAAAATGGACTTGAAATTAACCATATTAATGCTATGTTAGCGCGGAATCAAGAAAGGATGGACAAGGAAGGCCAGCGGATGAAAGTCATCAGAAGTTTAGAACAAATACCCGGTGAATTCAGGGATGCTTTCGTAACAATAGGGAATTTCGACGGAGTCCACCTGGGCCACGTACCGATACTTAAGAAACTTATAGAGGAAGCCCACAAGGAAAACAGAAAAGCAGTGGTGATCACCTTCGACCCGCACCCCAAAAAAGTTCTTCGTCCGGATATCAGACCTTTTTATTTAATTACTTCAATCGAGGAGAAGATTAAGCTTCTTGAAGTTATTGGTGTTGATGGTTTAATTCTCATCCCTTTTGATCTCAATTTTTCCAAGATGACCGCCGAGGCGTTCGTCTGTGAAATTCTCTGGGATAAACTTCACATCAGGAAAATATTTGTCGGCCATGACTATAGCTTCGGGAAAAGCAAGACGGGAAACAAAATATTTCTCGCAGAATTCGGGAAAAAACTTGGATTTGAGGTTGACATCATTAATGCTATCAAACTCGATGAAGAGACCATCAGCAGCACCCGTCTGAGGCACTTGATTCTCGACGGCGATGTAAAGACTGCCGCGAAAGTATTAGGAAGGCCTTACAATGTCAGCGGTATTGTCGTGCCGGGGAAAAAACGGGGCAGCATTCTCGGAATTCCCACGGCCAACATAAAGCCGGAAAAGGAATTAATCCCAGCCCAGGGTGTCTATGCCGTCATTGCCCATCTGGAGAAAGACCGCCACCAGGGGGTCTTGAATATCGGCTTCAATCCCACCTTTTCTGATACTGAACTTTCTGTCGAGGTTTATTTGCTTGATTTCAGCGGAGATATTTACGGGAAAAAAGTGGATGTTCTTTTTATCGAAAGGATACGGGATGAAGTAAAATTTGAAAATTCCGAGCAGTTGGTCAAACAGATAAGGAAAGACATTGACGAAGCGCGGGCCATACTGAAACCATATTCTTAGTACATCACTAGAATTTCTCGCTAACCCTTCACTGCTCAGGGCTTCGGCTCATCGAAATGACACGTTAGATTATATATACAAGCTATTTCCCCTCCGCCATGAAGATCAAACATCTCCACCATTGGGACATCACATATAAAGAAGCCGTCAACATCCAGCAGGAACTCAAGGGGAAACTGATCCTTAATGACAAAGAATTTCCCGGGGAGATCAAGACCATTGCCGGCGCTGATATATCCTATTCTAAACAGGACGACATGTTTTTCGCGGCTGTTGTTCTCCTGGCATGCCCGACCATGGATGTCATTGAAGAGGTTTCCCTTAGCGAAAAGGCTCCCTTTCCATATATCCCTGGACTTCTGAGCTTTAGAGAAGGCCCCGCACTATTAAAAGCCTTTGAGAAGCTCACGAGCGTTCCGGGTTGCGTTATTTTCGATGGCCAGGGAATTGCTCATCCCAGGGGCATTGGCCTCGCTTCACATATGGGATTGTTCCTGGATATACCAACTATAGGTTGTGCCAAGAAAAGGCTGGTCGGTGTACATGACGAAGTGGGGGCTGAGGTTGGAGACTATGCGGATCTCACGCTGGACGGACGTATCATGGGCGCTGTCGTTCGAACCAAGAAAAAAGTTAAACCGTTATTCATATCACCGGGGCATAAGATAGACTTGCGAAGGGCAGTTGAAGTGGTTCTTTCATGCTGCAGAGGCTACAGACTTACGGAACCGGTGAGAAGGGCGCACCTTGCGGTTAATCGAATCCGAGCAAAGGCGACTACCTCTTGCTGAAATACACGTCACCGATATAGCTTTCCGCCGCGCTCCGCGTGTTTTGCGAATTGATATAAAACTCGACACCATGAGTCAACCCGGCAGGCTCGGCGCATGGAACATCTTTTAAGAGCTTTTTGTAGTCCTCGTATATATTTCTTTTTTCCGTATACCACTGTCCCAGTTGATCTGTCTTATTCCTGACAACGACGTACCTCAAATTCCCTCCACCGATTGCCGAGCTCCTGCCCGTCCAGCCCCTGGGGGCCTCATTATCCCAGATGTAACCCAGAACGGGCGTGTTTAGGGACTCCGGAAATCCTGTCGGAGTGAAAGCAACATAGATCTGTATTGCCTGGTCATCCGTGTTGCTTTTTCTAACATCACCTCCATCAGGAAGCCTTGTAACCTTCCACCTCCAATTCAAATAGGGGTATTCTTTGATATCAACCTTTATGCCATTTTTTATACCGTAGGCTGATTCATTGCTTTTCATGTGAAGGTAATAGAACTGCGATTCTCTTTCAAGACTGATAACAGGTTCGCCCTTCTTGATATCCAGTAACCAGCCTGTGGGAGCGCCCTTCTGCATCTGCGGGGAGTCAAATCCTGCGACCCGGACGATATCCATACCCTGCGGCTTCGCAGGCGCAGCCGCCGGTTCGCGCGTGGCAGGTACAGGGGAGGAGGCGGAAGTCAAGGTTACGGATGGAGCTGATGGAGGAATTGCAGTCTGAGGTGAGGTTGGCTCCGTGGGCAAAACAGCCGACACCTCCGGCTTCTTGGGCTCCTCGGCCTTTTGACATCCTGATAGAGGAATAAACGCCAGAAAGAGCGATACAGAGATAATTAGAGTTAACATTCTTTTCATAATAAATCACTTCGCGCCTTTTGGACCTTTATAGAGATTCATGATCTCTGATCTTGTCAATACGGCATCGACCCTGTCTATATATTTTCTTATATTCTCCCTGCCGCCTTCCTCTCTGTCAACAAGGGCAATTACCCGGTCAACTTTGAGACCGGCTGCTCGCGCAATTTCTATGGCAGTAATCGTCGATCCTCCTGTCGTTATCACATCATCTATGATCACAACTCTTTCGCCAGGTGTGATATTCCCTTCGATGCCGCTTTTTGTGCCGTGATTCTTGGCATCTTTTCTTACGACAAACGATTTGATCGGTTTTTTCTTCTGGTACGAAATGAGGGAAAGGGCATTGGCTATGGGATCAGCTCCTAATGTGAGGCCGCCGGCCGCCGACACATCCGCATCACCAAGCATCTCAAAAAGGATATTCCCTATGAGGTACATCCCCTCTGGATCCATGGTTGTCGTTTTGCAATTGAAATAATAGTTGCTCGTTTTTCCTGAGGCCAGCGTGAAGGGAGGATTGTCTCTGTACTGGAAAGACCGCTCCAGGATGATTTCAGCGAGTCTATGTTTCATTTCCTCTGGGGTCATTTTGATATACGCCTCTTTGAAAAGGATTTTATCAGTTGCTCAACTACCCGCACGGCTTCCACACCATCTTTGGCATAGGCGGCGCCGATAGAGGCGGCATAGGATTTTGTAACGACGGCGCCTCCGACGATGAACGGACATGAATACCCGTTGGCCCGCGCAAGACCAATGACCTCCTCCATGTTTACCATGGTTGTGGTCATGAGGGCGGAAAGGCCGACAACATCGGGCTTTGAACGCCTCATGGACTCAATAACGGCGTTGGTCGGGACGTCTTTGCCGAGGTCAACAATCTTGTAGCCGTGATTTTTTAGCATCAAAGAAATTATATTCTTGCCGATGTCGTGGATGTCCCCCTTCACCGTGGCAAGAATGATAACTCCTTTTCCAAGCCTGCCTTTCTTTTCGCGTTTAAGCCTTGGTTCAACGCGCGCCAGGGCCGCCTTCATCGCCTCGGCGCTCGCTATCAACTGCGGCAAAAAATACTTTCTTTGGTCAAAGAGTTCGCCCGCCCGGTTAATTGCCGGGATCATGATGTCATCCACAAGTCCGGAAGGACTCATGCCTGATTCGAGGGCATTATCGACAAGGTTAATAACATTATCCCTGTTGCCATCCAGTATCGCTTCATATACTTCCTGATCCGGTGACGTTTTTACTGCCGAAGCGAAGGCCGCATCCGCCTTAGAGTACTCAGAAAAATGCCGGATATACGACAGGGCGTCCCTATCTTTCTGCATGAACACATCGCTCGCCATCTTTACCTTCATGAGTTCCCCGTCGGCAGGATTGGCAATCGCCATGGTCAATCCCGCGGCCTGTGTCATGGCGAGGAATGCCGTATTCATCCACTTTCGCTCAGGCATGCCGAAGGACACATTGGAGAGACCAAGCACGGTCCTGCATTTGAAGCTATCTGTGCACCAGGCGACGGTTTTCAGAGCTTCTTTCACAGCCCCGGGTTTTGAGGCCACGGTCATAACAAGTCCATCAACGACGATGTCATCTTTTGAGAATCCAAAACGCCGGGAAGCCTGGAATATATCTCTTATGATTTCCTTTCTCCTGGCTGCTGTTTCCGGTATCTCACTCTTTGTCACCGGCAGGAGAATAAACATGGCGCCATATTTCGCCGCAATGGGAAGCAGCTTTTTCAATTTTTGCGTTTCACCGGAAATAGAGTTTATCAGGGCACGGCCGGGATAGATGCGAAGGGCTGCTTTTATCGTCTCCATATTCGGGGAATCGATGACCAGAGGCAGGGCAGTGCTTGTCGATAGCAGACGAACTACTTTTTTTATAGCATCGAGCTCATCAATTTTGTGAACCCCAACATTCACATCAAGAAGATCAGCCCCCTGCGCTTCCTGTTCCCTTGCCATCTGCCTGACGATGTTCGTTTTGCCGTCAAGGAGTTCCTGTTGCAGGGCTTTCTTGCCCGTGGGATTGATTCTCTCGCCGATTATGAGAAGCGGACTGCTCTCATCAAATATCTTGAAGGCCCTGGCAGAGCTGACGGCGCTTATGGACTTTCGCACCGGAGTAATCACCGGGGCTTTGCCTGCTTTCTTCTTCAGCGCCGCGATATGTGCGGGTGTTGTCCCGCAGCACCCACCGATAAGGTTGACACCGGCAGCCGCTAATTCCTTTCCGCATGATGCAAAGTCCCTGGGGTCCATATCATAGACGGTTTTTTTACCGACCAGCCTCGGCATTCCGGCATTCGGCTTAGCCACCAGCGGAACTGTGGCATACGGTTTCATGGCGGCAATAAATTTCACCATTGCTTCCGGTCCCGTTGAACAGTTGCAGCCGACGGCGTCGGCTCCGAGACTCTGCAGCGTAATGAGGGCGGTCACAGGATCTGTGCCGCTCAGTGTATAGCCATTCGTTTCGTAGGTCATGGTAACCATGGTGAAATGGTCGGTGATTTCTTTGACGGCGATGAGCGCTGCGCGCGCCTCCTGTATGTCCATCATGGTTTCGATGACAAAAAGATCAACACCGCCCGCAAGAAGGCCCCGCACCTGCTCTTTGAAGATATCGATCGCCTCTTCAAACATCAGGTCGCCGAAAGGCTCTACAAAATGTCCTGTCGAGCTGATGTCACCGGCAATCAGAGCCCCGCTTCCTAATGCACGCCTCGCCAGAACTACAAGCTGTTTGTTGATTTCTTTGACGTTTGTAAAACCATATTGGCTGAGCTTTACTCGGTTGGCACCGAAGGCGCAGGTATAGATAATATCCGAACCTGCTTTTTGATAAGCTCTGTGAATATCCTGAATCGCCGCGGGGTTTTCCAGACACCACACCTCGGGACAGACGCCGGACGGCATTCCCCGCCTCTGCAGCTCCGTTCCCGTAGCACCGTCAAGAATTAAAATTCTTTTTTTCAACAGGTTGACGATCTTCTTTTTTTTATCCAATGATCTTTCCTTATCACCAATGTCATTTCGGTGAGCCAGAAGCCCTGAACAGCGAAGGGACAACGAGAAATCTTA
Source organism: uncultured Syntrophaceae bacterium (assembly GCA_903893135.1). Taxonomy (GTDB): domain Bacteria; phylum Desulfobacterota; class Syntrophia; order Syntrophales; family UBA2185; genus Fen-1135. Next base: position 7,003 of record CAITLA010000144.1, read on the forward strand.
TTAAAGTGTCTTAACCGATACGCGATATAAGAGCAAGCGTCAAATTAAGTCATGACCCGGCTCCCGGCTTCACCTACAACTACACAGAATGAATTGGTTGTAAGTATTAAAGATTTCGGGTTGAAACAAATAAGCTGCTCATCGGAAAAGAGCATATTTCTGTTATTTTTATCTCTTAAGGTGGTAAACGGCTGTCGCTTCCGTCCAATCTGTAGGTTCAATCTGGTTTAACCTCCTGATAAGGTCGCTAATCATTCCCGTTGACTTTGCATCATAGACCTGGAAAATCCCTTCTCTAAAACCAATGGAAAGGAGCGCTTCCTTTTGCCGAGTAGCAATGATCTTGATTTTTTCTTCAGCAGAGGCTTCTTTGTGGTTCTGCAGGAACATGGCTTTCAGATGAATTAGGCTATCTATTGTATGGAATTGGTATGCTCTTCCTTCTTTGGTAAAATTATCCGGCATATTTGAATTGGGGAGAAGGAGGGTTACGGAACCGTCTGCCGCAATGGAAAAGATATAGGCATAAGAGTCTTCGCTTACCTGATAGAAGATCTTCACTTCATCGCCTTCTTTCAGGTCTGTTTTCGAGAGTGACAGCTTTGCGGAAAGACCTTCTCCCTTCTCAGGATAGACGGGTTCGATCAGAGCCTTGATTTTAACCTTGTAGAGGTTTCTATCTTTGGCATCCCAATCCGACTTGATGATTTCTTCCTTTGTAATTTTCCCCCTTACTGCGGC
>CAITLA010000145.1 GCA_903893135.1 uncultured Syntrophaceae bacterium
ACGGACAAATTATATTTGAAAGCGACGTCTCTGACTATTTCTGAACAGAAAAGATTGGAGGTTGCCAGGGTCTTCGCAACAGGACCGAAAATCATGCTGCTGGACGAAATGATGGCGGGCTTGAATATACATGAGATCAAAGAATCGGTTGAGCTTGTCCTGCGGCTGAGGGAAATGGGTATAACACTTGTTCTTGTCGAACATGTAATGGAAGGCATCATGCCGATTGCAAATCGCGTCGTGGTTCTGGACTACGGGGAGAAGATAGCAGAAGGAACCCCCGATGAGGTCATTAACAACGAGAAGGTAATTGGAGCGTATTTCGGACAAAAATATGCTAAACGTAGAGAAAATAAAACTCGGATACAATAATATCCCTGTGATTCATGACGTTTCTTTCCGCGTTGAGAAGAGTGAAATAGTATCTCTCATCGGAGGCAATGGAAACGGGAAATCGACCATATTGAAGGGTCTCAGCGGCATCATGCACCCTTCATCGGGGAAGATTATCTTCAATGGGCAGGACATCACGACGACTGAGGCCCACAGGGTCGTGGCTTTGGGCATGTCCCACGTGCCGGAAGGCAGGCGGCTTTTTCCCAGTCTCAGCGTATACAAGAATCTGCTGCTGGGCGCCTATCTCATGGATGACAAAAAAATAATTGACGATCGGCTGGAATACGTCTACAGCATCTTCCCGATCCTGAAGGACAGGAGTCAGCAGAAGGCAAGTACCCTCTCCGGCGGTGAGCAGCAGATGGTGGCCATCGGTCGGGGCCTGATGAGTAAGCCAAAGCTCCTGATGCTTGATGAACCGTCCTGGGGCATTGCACCGAAGCTTGTCGAAAAAATATTCGAGGTGATTCAGGAAATCCGGAAGGACGGTGTAACCATTCTCCTTGTCGAGCAGGACGTCCAAGAAGCCCTTGATATCTCGGATCGGGCCTACGTAATCCAGACGGGCAGGGTCGCCCTTGAGGGAACAGGCAAAGAACTGCTGTCATCAGAACTCATACAAAAGTCCTTCCTCGGCCTGTAAACCAGATGACGGTTGGAAGGAGAAGCCTTGTTTATGGTGAAACTTTTCATTAGTCTGTTACACCTACAAGTCCAGACATTCATCACATGGTTAATGCTAAGGATTAACAGTAGTTTTCAACAACTCTCTCCTAATTGCCAGACCAATCTTCTCAAGAATGTAAGGTTTCCTGACATAGACGCCGGCTCCTATTTCCTTGGCCTTTGTTACCCGATCCGTTTCAGAAAAACCGCTCACGATAATAGTTTTTTGTTTAGGGTTAATTTCAAGAACCCGCCGGTAGGTCTCCAGGCCATCGATTCCGGGGTCCATAATCATGTCCAGAATAATCAGATCTATTGTATGGGTCTTCAGAAAATCTATCGCCTCCTCCCCATTGGACACAGCGTGAACCTTATAACCAAGCCTCGTCAGCAGACTGGTAGCCACCTCTCGCTGTTCCTTCACGTCATCAACCACCAGAATTGATTCCCCCCTGCCCATGTAGTGTTCGGGAGATATCTTCTCCTGATCACTGGGCAATTCCTCCCTTGTAGCCGGGAAGTAAATTGTAAAAGTGCTCCCCTTGCCATCTTCACTTTGCACATCAATGTACCCATCATGATCTTTCACTGTCCCCCAGACAACGGCCAAGCCCAGCCCGGTCCCGCTCCTTCCCATGACCTTCTTGGTATAGAAAGGTTCGAATATCTTCTCAATGTCCATGGCAGAGATACCCTTTCCATTGTCAGATACCGTCAGAACCACATAATCACCTTCCCGTATTTCATCATAACCATGGATTGGTTTGTCAAGGTAGCGATTTTCCGTCCGGATCGCCACGTCTCCCCCGTCTGACATAGCTTCGGCCGCATTCGACACCATATTCATCAGCATCTTCCCCAAATGAACTGGAGAACCCTTGATATTCAAAAGACCTTCCTCAAGACCGGTCTTAAAGCTCACATAAGGATAATATGCCTTCATTTTCTCGAATTCCGGCGTCTTGAAGACGTCGGGAATCAACTTGTTCAGATTGACAACCTCGGAAATCGTAACGCCTCTCCTAGACAATGTAAGAAGGTCCTGAATGACCGCAGCTGCTCTTAGGCTGGAGTTCAGGATACTGGAAACGTGTTTTCTCCAAGGATTCTCTTCTGGAATATCCATTAGAAGTAGTTCAGAATATCCGACAAGACCTCCCAGAACATTGTTGAGATCGTGGGCAACACCACCCGCCATGGTGCCCAGGGCCTCCATCTTCTCCGCCCGTTGCAGACGCTCTTCCAACATCTTGCGCTCCTCCTCGGCTTGTTTGCGGTCTGTGGCGTCCTGTACGATGCCCCGGAAACCTGTCGGATCGCCCTCCGCATTCCTGATCAGTGATATGGAAACTTCGACATCCCTGCGAGTGCCATCCTTCCGGATAATCTGCCACTCAAAGTTCTTGATCGCTTTGCCGGTTTGGTAGACCCGGTTGTAAGTTTGATAAACCTTGCGGTTATTTTCCTCATCCGCATATTGACGGTTATTCATCCCCACTAGCTCTTCTCTCTCATAGCCCAAAATCTTGCGCATCGATTCGTTGAAGAAGGTAAAGTTGCCCTTGATGTCCACTTCGTAATAGCCATCTTCAATGTTTTCCATAATGGTTCGGTACTGCTCTTCACTTTCATGCAATGCCTCTTTCGTTTGAGTCAGTGACTCTGTGGTTTTCTCAAGTCTCTCTATCAAGCGGTTAAAAGAGGATGATATTTCATTCAATTCCAGTGCTTCCTGGTGAAGATTCAACGATAATCTCTCGGTACCTTCTGTCGCTTTTTTTAGGAAATCAGCAGTGGTGGAAACCGCCTCAAAGACATAATGGACTAATATGATGCCAATAACAGCCAGTGCCATGATAAGGAAAAAGAGGACTAAATGGGTTGGAGATAAGGTGACATTTTGCTCAAAAAAAATGTAACATAGGACCAAAGACGGTACGACGAAAATATATGAAACAATGAGCATCAACCTGTGCCTCAAACTTTTTTCTCGCATATCGCCTCCTTGCTTGCTCTCACAAATCTACCTAATCCCAGAAACAGAAAAAGCCTGCATCTCACTTAGCCAAAAGCCCTTCTAACCACTTCCATAGCACTCATAATGCGCCGAAAGGCAAATGTTTCTATAGGATACCATTAATGATGGTTAATAAATACCACAGATTCTGAAAAATATTATGAAGATTAGAAAGCCCGAAATATTTATGATTACCTATAATCAAATTCAACAGATTACCAATGACCCAAATAAATGATCTTTGCTTATTTAAAAGATAGTTAATGAATACATATTCACCCTTTCATTTCTTGTAGGTTATTACGAATTACTGTTTGTAATCTCGCATATATTCCTAAATTTCTCAAATGAAGAGTTCAGGAAGCTATACGTAACAAAATCTGATTTTCTTACTGATTATGTGTGGTTAGTTGCTGTTTACATTGTCACATTTTTCATCCTTATTGTTGTGCTATTCAGGTATTGGTAGAAGAACTGGATTCCCGATCAGAGCCTGCCCTCGAACGCATTTGTCGGGGGTCGGGAATGACAGTGAAGACGCGGGAATGACAAGGTAGCGGTAAGCCGCACATTGTACACAACGCCTTATGGCAGTTTTTTTGATAAGATTTCTCGATGAATATCCTTAGGAAAATTTTCCGCGCCTCACAAAAATCCCCCCAACCCCCTTTGCTAAAGGGGGGCAAAGGACAAGTTATGTATCAACACCGAGGTAGGCCTCCCGGACGCGGGGATCGCCGAGGAGTTCCTTGCCCGGCCCGGAAAGGATGATCCTTCCCGTTTCCAGCACGTAGGCGCGCGACGCGATGGACAGCGCCATATGGGCGTTCTGTTCTACAAGGAGAATCGTGGTGCCCGCCCTATTGATATCGCAGAGCACCTGGAAGATGTCGCGCACCAGCATCGGCGCGAGCCCCATGGAAGGTTCGTCCAGAAGCATCATGCTGCTCCTGCTCATGAGAGCCCGTGCTACGGCCAGCATCTGCTGTTCTCCGCCCGAAAGCGTGCCGCCCTGCTGATCCTTCCGTTTCTGAAGCTGTGGAAAGATGCCGAAGGCCCGCTCATAATCCCCTGCGATCTCTCCCTTGTCTTTTCTCTGCCAGGTGGCGAGCTTGAGGTTTTCCATGACCGTAAGGTTTCCGAAGATGCCGCGTCCTTCCGGCACCTGCGCCATGCCCATGGCGACTATCCGGTGGGCGGCGACGCCGCGCATGTCCTGCTGCCGGTACGTTATCCGGCCGCTGTAAGGCACTATGCCGGATATGGCGCGGAGCGTGGACGACTTGCCTGCACCGTTGGCGCCTATCAAGGTGACGAT
>CAITLA010000146.1 GCA_903893135.1 uncultured Syntrophaceae bacterium
ATATGACGGCATCATTAACCAGGCCGTTATCCTTCAAAAGGCGAAGGACTTGGGCATAGAGGTTTCGGAGGAAGAAATTAAGGGATCTATCCTTTCCACTCCCGCTTTTCAAAGGGACGGCGTTTTTGACGAGAGGATCTATAATCAGCTCCTGCGTCAAAACAAGATGGCGGCGGCTGACTTTGAAGATAGTCAAAGAATGTTGATAACAACGGTAAAACTGGAAGACATCATCCAGAGCGCAGTCAAGGTTTCAGATAAAGAAGTGTTTGATCTTTACCGGCTTCAGAATGAAAAAATTAACGTAAACTATCTGAGCCTTTCGGCGAAGAGTTATAGGCAGAAGATCAGCCCTCGCCGCGCCGATCTGGAGTCGTACCTGAAGGAACATGAGAATGCTTTCAGCATTCCGGATGAGATTCAGATCAAATACATCTCATTTCCAGGGCGTAACTTTATATCCTCTGTGACGGTATCTGATGCGGAAGCGACCGACTACTATAACCGCAACAAGGATAAATTTATGAAAAAGGGAGGCACAGTCGCTCCTTTTGCAGAAGTCAAGAGTAGAATCGTTGATGCATTGAAGCAAGGCCATGCCATGCGCGTGGCCGCCCTGGAAGCCAAGAAAGCCCACGATGAGATTTACCAGAGAGAAAACTTCGACGAATTCGCAGGGAAGAGTGGATTCAGGGTCAACAGTACAAATTTTTTCAGTGCTAAAAATCCCCCCCAGGAATTCAGGCAGGCTCATGACTTTACCAGAGTCGCTTTCGGCCTTCAAAAAGATGAGATAAGCCCTGTGGTCTCGGATGATAAGGCATGTTACGTTCTCAAACTCATTGCCAGAAAACCCGCCCATGTTTCCGCTTTCAATGAAATTGAGAAGGAGGTCGAGAGGCAATTCGTGGAAGAGGAGTCTGCCCGCATGTGCAAGAAGGATGCGCTGGATATCCTTGACCGCCTTAAGAAGGGAGAGGCGCTCACAAAGATCTCCCAGGAAAAGGGCTTGAAGGTTGAAGAAACGGGACTATTTATGCCAGGTTCCGCCATGCCGAAACTCGGTTTCTCACGGGACATGAGTAATGCCCTCTTTCAGCTTTCTGAAAAGCACCCTTATCCAGACACTGTCTATGACATCAAAGGAAACGTTGTAATAGTGAAGTTTAAGGAAAGAGGGAAGCTTGATCTCAATGACTTCGAAGCGAAGAAGGCAGCCATTCAGACTCTGCTCCTCAGGATGAAGAAAAGCGAAGTCACAGTCTCGTGGATAATGAAAAACAAGGAAGCCATGATCAAAGAGGGGCGATTGAAATTTACGAAAGACATCAAAGATATTTAGACCAGCCGGGAAGTTCAGGCGCCGAAAGCATAGTGCTTTCAATGTGGAAATGACCATCGATAAAGCCCGGACATATGTAATGTCCCCTTGCGTCAAGACACTTTCCTCCTTCGTATGAACCGGTACCCACGACAACACCGTCATAGATGGCCACATCTGTTTCGATGGCCTCGCGAGTAAATACATTGATCACCCTGCCGCCTTTCAATACCAGCTCAGGCGCAATTTCACCGCGTGCCGCCCGGATACGATTTCTCAACACACCGTCCATGCTTGGCCTCTTTATCATTTCATGTCCGGCCTATACTCCATGTAGAAGCGGTAAAATGCCGCGATAACCAGCGCATGAGAAATTGCCCCCTCCCTGATTAGACGGGGGATTTCTGAAAGCGGCTGGAGGACCACTTCGATGTCCTCCCGTTCATCCTGAACCAGTTGTCCCACGGGAAAAACATTTGCGGCAAGGAAAGTATAGCAGAGATTGTTCTGAATGGCGGGGTTCGGATGAACGGACCCAAGAGGAATCAGCGTTTCTTCCCGGTAGCCCGTTTCTTCCCGCAGTTCGCGCCGCGCCGCTTCCTCCGGTGAGTCGGACGGTTCCATGAGTCCACCGGGAATCTCCAGGGTCATATCCCGAATGCCGAAGCGGTACTGTCGGATCAACACTACCTCCTTCGCGGGCGTCAGGGGGATGATATTTACCCAGGATGGCGACTCCAGAACATAAAAATCGTGCGTTTCGCTTGTGCGCGGAGAACGGGCGCGATCACATCGCAGGTTGAAAACCCGGTAGGATTTGTCAACGTGACTTGAAATAATTGTCCAGGGTTTGAGAAGCATAAGAAACCTCGAAAATCTTGGTTTGGATTACAGGGAATCATTTTGGACGTGTTACATCTTTCTAAATAACAGATCGTTTCATCTGGTGCAGGGATTTTTCCCTCCGGTCCATTAAGTAAGAAATGGTTATCGGACCGAGGCTGTATAGCACGACGCCAGGAAAAAATGAAGAAAAACAATCATAGAGAGCTCGGCATAGAATGTCTTTACAAACTGTATTTTTCAATGCTAACTTTAAAAGCTAGACAACTTCTCTTACCCACGACCTCAAGGAGACGAAGATGAGCTTCATAAAAGTAAGATTTACGGATGACATCGGAGATATCAATAGAGAATTAAGAAAGAGCATCGATGAGATGTTCTCGCTGATCAATTCAACTTTTACGGTTTTTCAAAACGTCTGGCGGCCCCAGGTGGATATCTATGAATCTCCTGATGAGATCATGATCGTGACCGATATTGCCGGTGTGAAGACAGAGGATCTATATGTGGAGGTTCATCGCAGGGTACTGAGAATCTATGGGAAGAGGGTAACGCCGGCTGGGGGAAACACGAGGTATCACCTTGCTGAAATACCGTACGGTTATTTCGAAAGAAACCTTTCCCTGCCGCTGCCCATTGATACCAAATCAATTACAGCAACGTACGCAGACGGGCTTCTTCAAATACGCATGGCAAAACTGCCTCTGAATAGAGTTCGTAAAATACCTATTCAGGATGACTAATAATACCAAAAGCAACTCGACTTACGCCGCTCGACCAGGAAATCATTTTTGGAGGTTCCCATGGCAGAAGAGAAATCAACCGAGGAATTAAAAGTTCTTAAGATACCGGACATTCTATCTATCATACCGTTATTTAATGTCGTCGTATTTCCGAATATGGTGTTTCCGCTGGAGGTATTTGGTGAGCAGACTATGACGCTCGTAGATGAGGCGATGGCTGCAGACCGCATCGTGGGCCTCGTCATGTCCAAGAAATCACCGGCGGAAATCAAGAATCAGCCCGAGGATCTTTATGGCATAGGGACAAGTGTTGTGATCGTGAAGATGGCAAAAACGGGCGAGAATGGGGCGACCCTTCTTATACAGGGCGTCAGCAGATTCAAGATCATGGAATTTGTGGATGGCAGGCCTTACATGCGGGCCCGGGTGGAAGTCGTTGAAGATGAGGTCGAAAAGGATATCGAGATAGAGGCGCTCATGGCAAATCTTAACGGGTTATTTGACAGGATGGTCAAATTATCGCCTGTTCTGCCCCAGGAGTTTGGTGCCATGGCCAAGGCAATCACTTCTCCAAGCGTGCTTGCTGACGTAATTGCATCTATCATAAATTCCGTTCCTGCCGAAAAGCAGAAGATTCTGGAAATACTCGACGTGAAAGAGCGTCTGAAGGAGGTTACGAGGCTCATAAGCCATCAGTTGGAAGTTCTGGAGCTGGGTAATAAAATACAGTCTCAGGTAAAGGACGACATTGACAAGAGTCAGCGGGAATACTACCTCCGTCAGCAGCTCAAGGCAATAAAGCAGGAATTGGGCGAGACGGACGAAACAAATGTAGAAATCGCAGAATACCGGGCTAAGATTGAGAAAAAAAATCTTCCCGGAGAAGCAAAGAAGGAAGCAGAGAGGGAGCTTGGGAGACTCTCCCGCATGCATCCGTCTTCAGCGGAATATACAGTGGCATCAACCTATCTGGACTGGATAACCGCTCTTCCCTGGAATGAAAGCACGGAGGACAACCTTGACATCAAGAAGGCCAGAAAAATTTTGGATGACGATCATTTCGGCCTGGATAAGGCTAAAAAGCGCATCATAGAGTATCTTGCCGTGCGCAAACTCAAGCCTGATTCGAAAGGGCCTATCTTGTGTTTTGTGGGCCCTCCCGGCACAGGCAAGACATCACTCGCACTTTCCATAGCACACGCCCTGGGCCGCAAATTTGTCCGTATTGCTTTGGGGGGTGTGCGTGACGAAGCGGAAATCCGCGGACACCGCAGGACATATGTGGGAGCCCTTCCCGGCCGGATTATCCAGGGTATAAGGCGGGCCGAATCAAATAACCCCGTATTCGTACTCGACGAAATAGACAAGGTTGGCAGTGATTTTCGGGGAGATCCGTCGTCGGCTCTGCTCGAAGTACTCGATCCGGAGCAGAATTATTCCTTCATGGATCACTACCTGGATGTACCCTTTGATCTTTCTCATGTCATGTTTATTACAACCGCGAACATACTCGATACGATCCCTCCTCCTCTGCGGGACAGGATGGAGGTTATCGAACTTCCCGGATACACGCTGGACGAGAAGGTAAAAATTGCCGAGCGCTATCTTATACCGAGGCAGACAGCGGCCAACGGGCTTAACCAGGAGCAGATCAGCTTCACAAAGAGTGCCATAAACCTCATTATATCAGGATATACGCGGGAGGCCGGATTGAGGAATCTTGAAAGGGAGATCGGTGCGATATGCCGGGGCGTAGCGAGCATGGTGGCCGGAGGGGAACTAAAAAAGGCATCTATCACCGTTAAGGATTTGCAAAAGTATCTGGGACCCGTACGCATTATGTCTGAAGTCAGCGCGAGGACATCTAAACCCGGCGTGGCGACAGGCCTTGCATGGACGCCGGCAGGCGGCGATATTCTCTTCGTCGAAGCAACGGCCATGAAAGGGAAGAAGGGTCTGACATTGACCGGTCAGCTCGGAGAAGTCATGAAGGAGTCCGCCACGGCCGCCTTGAGTTTCATTCGCGCCAATGCGGGCGATCTCGGCATATCAAAAGATTTTTTTGAAGAGAAGGATATTCATGTTCATGTACCTGCCGGAGCAATTCCGAAGGATGGACCGTCGGCAGGCGTTACCATGCTTACTGCACTGGCCTCGCTTTTAACTGGGAGGACGGTTAAGAAAGACCTTGCCATGACCGGCGAGATTACCTTGCGGGGACTGGTGCTTCCCGTCGGCGGCATTAAAGAAAAGGTATTAGCTGCCCACCGTGCCGGCATCAAGACAATAATCCTGCCCAAATGGAACAAAAAGGATTTGGTAGACATCCCCCAGAAGGTCCAGAAGGACATGCAACTTTACTTCGTCGATGATATGCTTGAGGTCTTGAAGATTGCCCTTGAGAAATGACGTCGGGTTGCCTACGATTCTGACAATTCATCAACGCTTTTCTATCAGATACAGATGGGATATGCCCCCGAAGATGGGCATTGACAGGACAACCCGGAAACCTTGCCCTTTCATTATGCCCTCCAACGCCTCAGGGACGGGAAATCCCGTCACTGAGTCCCGCAGATACCGGTAGGCATCATAGTCGCCGGAAAGGAGACCGCCAATTATTGGCACCACATATGTCAAGTATGCCCCATATATCCATCTGAAAAGCGATCTTTCCGGCAAGGAAAACTCGAGTACGGAGAAACGGCCGCGGATACTCAATACCCGGTATATCTCCGCAAGGAAGGCCTCCAGATTATTCATGTTCCTGATCCCGAAAGCCACCATGGCCGAGTTAAATGTCTCATCCCGGAAGGGCATGGAAAGGGCATCACCCTGCACCACGGAGTACCGTGTAAGAAGGTCCTGCTCTTCGGCTTTCCCAAGGGCACGCAAAAGCATTTGCCTGGAGATGTCGATGCCTACGACCTTTCCACCGCCATCTGCGGCAGGAAGGGCCAGGTCACCGGTGCCGGTAGCTATATCGAGAACTGTATCCCCGGCGCGTATCTCCAGGAGAGTTATCGCTGCCCTTCTCCAGGTTTTATCAAGGGAAAAGGATAGAATTGTATTGAGCAGGTCATAGGTGGGCGCTATCCTGTCGAACATCCTCCCTATGATTGACGACCTCTTATCCATCAACTCTCCAATCCAGGGTAATTGCGATTTTTGCTATTTTTTCTTCTCATGGCCTGTATTCGATTGAACGTTTCTGCCTTCTATACAAATTTAGTTTGCAAAGTTGCAATAGAAAAATCCCTGCAGCCTTAAACAACAATCATGAACTGGCATGGCTTGGAGGGGTCGTCTCAGATGGAATCGTGGTTGCAGCTATGCATATCTATCAAGGTATTATTAGCCTGCCACTATAAATCTATGGTAAATAAAACCAGTAGGCTCAAAAAAAGAGCGTGGGTCCAAACAATTTAACTAACTTAAGGAGGAAGGTATGCGAAAGTTGGCAATAGGGATTGTCGTAGTTGTAGCAATTAGTATGATATTTGTGCAGGTGTCATTTGCTCAGAAATCACAGGCGGCAGGGTCCAGCGTATCAAGGGGGGCTTGGAGTCTGGGACTTCCCGCACCTGACAAAGAAAGCGTTTCAGGAAACGAGGCTCTTGTGGTTGAATCCGGCAAAGTGGTGAAGGTTGAGAAGATGGCCGGAGTAAAAGACGGTCTGCAGATGAAATTCAAGACGGATCTGGGTAAATCTTTTACTGTCTATATGGGGCCCAAGTGGTTCATTGAAAATCAGAAGCTGAAATTTGCGGCTGGTGACACTGTTATGGTGAGGGGAAAGAAACTTGGTTCCTCCATCATAGCTGCAGAGATTAGCAAGGGCGATTGGACCATGAAACTTCGTAATGAAGAAGATGGCCGGCCAAGCTGGGAATGCTGTTATCCCGGTGCAGTCAAAATGCAGTAAGAATCGGCGACACACCCAATTTTTTGGCCGGTTTAAGATGTTTACCCATTGTGAAGCGCTGGTCTTGGTTGTCTAGAGGATTTTCGCTTCCCTTCTGCAAAGAAGGCATGATGAAAGAGCGCTTTACTTCTGTACAATTGTGCGAAGCGGGAGAGCAGCAAGTCTTTCCAAAGATGACTCGCAAGCAGGCTACATGCTAACGGGCAGGAAGTGTCGTCGTCTACCTCGCTTTCATTTCGAACTGCTTCGCCAGCAGGTTGTCGAAGGAGCGGCAGTTCCAGCAAATGATCCGGCCGTCCCGGTCGATCAAAGCCTTGACGGGCACGCCACCGACGCCATAACTCCGGTAGACTTTTCCTTCCTCATCCAGGAGGGTGGAAAAGGGTAGGCTGTATTTTCTAGAAAAGGCTGCTGCCTTTTCCTTCGATTCCATGACATCGATAATCAGGAGGACCAAGCCCTTTGCGTTGTATAAGGAATAGATCTCTTTCAGTTGGGGAATCGCCCTGCGGCATTCGGGACACCAGGTTGCCATGAAATACAATAAGATTGTCTTTCCCTTATAATCGCTCAGATTGACGTTCCGTCCGTCCAAATCTCTTAAGGTAAAATCCAAGGCACGGTCATCCTGTTTTGCTGTGGCGCTTCCTTGTTCTTGTGCAATATACGGGACGGAGAAGAATATTACAACACTGCACACCAAGATGAAACTGCTGAGCCATCTTAGGGATGTTTTCATAACCAGCCTTTCTTAAAGTCATAGTTGCTGAGACTCTCGACCATCTCTTTACAAAAAATATAGAAAGAAAGCAATTGCCTGTCAAGAACAAAAGAAGACCGGAGGCGCGCACCTGACATGATTGCCGTCGTTGTCCTCCAAATGTCTCTTAGTATTGCCATCGCCACGTAAGTAGACACTTCCTGTGTCCCCTGTTCATTTTGGCTGAACTTTCTCTTGAAGTTTTTATACGGCAAGGCCCATGTCTTTTTTATCCACTCTTGACATCACTCAAGAGATTCCGTACCGTAATTTCTATCGGCACTACTGAAGTTATTATTTTTTGACACATTTGACCAATTCTACTATATTTAACGCGCCAAGAGAATATTATCAGACAGTGAAGAATGCATATAAGGTCGTCAGTTCTTGCTGTTTGACATTCTCGTACCACCGAAATTAAAGAATTACCTCCCTTCTCATACAGACGTAAGGATAAGAGGCAGGAAAGAATGTTGCAGCGTTTAGTAAGGGGATCATCCGGAAAAGAACAGTACAAAGTTGCATGGAAGGACGATCCATATAGTGGACGGGGAACCTCCACATGGCCGGACGGAAGTCAATATACGGGAGAATGGACGGATGGCTTCCCGCACGGAATGGGAACGTGCGTGTGGCCCGATGGCAGCAGATATGAAGGCGAATGGCAGGATGGCCTGCCGCATGGAAACGGAGAATACACATATTCCGACGGGACAAAATATGAAGGCAAATGGAAGGGCGGCAGCGAAAGCGACGAGAAAGCCCGATTAGCTTTAGAGCTGAAGGCAAGAACGGAAGCGAAAGAGATAGCAAGGGCGGACACGGAGGCGGAGGCGCGAGTTCAAGCAGAAGACCGGTTGGCAGCGGACTTGAAGGTAAGAGAGAAGGCGGAAGCAAAGCTCAGAGAAGAAGCGGAGGCCGGAAAGAAGGCGGTAGCGGAGGCGGAAGCAAGGGCGGAAGCAGAAGTTAAGGCGCGAGTTCAAGTGGAAGCCCGGCTGGAAGCAGAGGTGAAGGCAAGACAGGAAGCCGAAGCGAAGTTTACGGAGGCAGCCGGGGCAGGGAAGAAGGCAGCAGAGGAAGCAAAAGGAAGGGCGGAGACGGAAGCGAGAGCGCTAGTGGAAGTGGAGGCCCGGTTGGCGCAAGAGACAAGGGCGAGAGAAGGAGCCGAAGAGAAGTTCAGAGGAGTAGCGGAGGCAGGGAAAAAAGCAGCGGAGGAGGCAAGTGCGAGGGCGGAGGCCGAGGCAAAGGCGCGCGCGCACGTGGAAGTGCGGTTAGCGGCCGAGGTAAGGGCAAGAGAAGAAGCCGAGAGGGTAGCAAGGGAGGAAGCGGAGGCCGGTAAGAGGGCAGCGGAGGAAGCGAAGGCCAGGGCGGAGGCAGAGGCAAAGGCACGGGCGCACATGGAAGAGCAGCTGGCGGCCGAGCTCCGGGCGCGAGAAGAAGCCGAAGATAAGTTCAGAGGAGTCGCGGAGGCAGAGAAGAAGGCAGCAGAGGAGGCAAGAGCGAGGGCGGAGGCGGAGGCAAGGGCGCGAGAGCACGTGGAAGCCCGGTTGGCATCCGAGGTAAGGGCAAGAGAAGCAGCTGAAAAGTTAGCAAGGGAGGAAGCGGAGGCCGGTAAGAGGGCAGCGGAGGAAGCGAAGGCCAGGGCGGAGGCCGAGGCGAAGGCACGGGCGCACGTGGAAGAGCAGCTGGCGGCCGAGTTGAAAGCGAGGGAAGTAGCGGAAGCGAAGTTTACGGAGGCAGCCGGGGCCGGGAGAAAGGCAGAAGATGAAGCAATAGCAAGGGCGGAAGCGGAAGCGAAGGCTAGAGCAGAACTGGAAGCCCGCCTGGCTGCGGAATTGAAGGCGCGAGAAGAAGCGGAAGCGCGGTTCAGAGAGATAGCCGGTGCCGGAAGGAAGGCGGCAGACGAAGCGAGGGTAAGGGCGGAAGCGGAGGCAAAGGCTCGGGCTGACGTAGAAGCCCGCTTGGCGGTCGAGTTGAAGGCGAGAGAAGAAGCGGAAGCGCGGTTCAGAGAGGAAGCAGAGGCAGCGAAAAGGGCGGAAGAGGAAGCGAAAGATAAGGCGGAGGTGGAGGCGAAGGCGCGAGCCCGCGTGGAAGGCCGTTTGGCCGCCGAGGTGAAAGCGAGAGAAGAAGCCGAAGCGAGGTTCACAGAGGCAGCCGGTGCCGGAAGGAAGGCGGCAGACGAAGCGAGGGCGAGGGCGGAAGCGGAAGCAAAGGCGCGGGCCCATGTCGAAGCCCGTTTGGCTGTCGAGCTACGGGCGAGAGAAGAAGCTGAAGCGCGGTTCAGAGAAGAAGCAGAAGCGGCGAAGAAGGCAGAGGAGGAAGCGAAAGCGAAGGCGGAAGCGGAAGCAAAGGCGAGGGCTGAAGTGGAAGACCGGCTGGCGGCCGAGATGAGGGCGAGGGAGGAAACTGAAAGGAGAGCCAGGGAGGAAGCCGGGGCCGGGAAGAAGGCAGAAGAGGAAGCGAAAACGAAAGCGGAAGAAGAGGCTAGGGCGCGAGTTCTTGTAGAAGCGCGGTTAGTAGAAGTGGGAAAGGCGAGAGAAGAAGCGGAAGCTAAATTCAGAGAAGAAGCAGAGGCGAGGAAGAAGGCGGAAGCAGAAGCGAAGGTAAGGGCAGAATCAGAGGCAAAGGCACGGGCTGAAGTAGAGACCCGTTTGGCAGAAGAGGCGAAGGCAAAAGAGGAGGCAGAGGCGAGGAAGAAGGCAGAAGCAGAAGCGAAAGCAAGAGCGGAAGCAAGGGCAGAAGCAGAGGGGAAGGCGCGAGCTGAAATAGAGGCACGCCTGGCAGAAGAGGCAAAGGCACGGGAGCAGGCAGAATCGGAAGCGAGGGCTAAGGCAGAAGAAGAGGCAAGGTCGCGAGCTGAAATAGAGGGCCGTTTGGCCGAAGAGACAAAGACGAGAGAAGATGCTGAAAGGAGAGCCAAGGCGGAAGCGGACGCCAGAAGAAGGGCGGAGGAGGCGGCAAGACAAAAGGCAGAGGCAGAAGCTAAAGCCAGAGCGGACGAGGAAGAAGAGGCAGAGGCAAGACGCAAAGCAGAAGAGGATACCGAAACTTTCGGGAAGAAGGCGGCTATCTCCCCTGGACAGTGGTCAATAACCTATCCTGATGGCCGAAGCTATGCGGGTCAACTAAAGGATGATCTTCCTCATGGGCAGGGGACCATGATCTTTTCTGGCGGTGAGAAGTATATGGGCGAGTGGAAAGCGGGAGAAAGGAATGGGCAGGGACTTTTCACCCTCGCGGATGGTTCCGTCTATACGGGTCATTGGAAGAAGGATGTGAGAGAAGGCGAAGGAGTATTGACTCTGGCCGGCGGACGAAAGTATACAGGCGGATGGAAGAGTGATCTGTTCCACGGCGAAGGACTTGATATCTACCCGGATGGGAAAAAATATGAAGGTGAATTCAAGACGGGCAAATATGAAGGGAAGGGTTCCTTGCTCCTTGCAGATGGTACAAAATATGTAGGTGAATTTAAGAATGGGCTATCAAATGGGAAAGGGGTCTTGACATATCCGAACGGCGACCGATACTCGGGCGATTTCAAGAATAACAAGTATCATGGACGGGGTGCACTCTCACTGACTGATGGAAGAAAATATGAAGGTGAACTGGCAAATGGCCTGCCTCACGGTCAGGGGACGATGACATTTCCGGGCGGCAGGAAATATCAGGGTCGGTTTGAGAACGGCAAATTTGTCGAATAGGAAGATTACGCATGTGTGACAGAGGAGTGGGGCATTGAAAAAGCTGGTCAAAGAAATCTTCGAGAGCGGACAAGTTGACTTTGCATTGAAGGATGATGCCCATGACGGTGAGGGGGTTTATGCCTATCCCGACGGTAGCAGTTTTGCCGGGCTGCTTAAGGAAGGCGTTTTTCATGGAAAAGGAATCTTCAAATGGCCCGATGGAAGCAAGTATGAGGGCGTTTGGGAGAAAGGTCTTCCCAGCGGACAGGGAGTCTTGACACTAGCTGATGGCAGCCGTTATCAAGGCGCGTGGAAGGAAGGGGATATCAACGGGATGGGGACATTAACCCAGCCTGATGGCAGCAAATATACGGGACAGTGGAAAAACGGCAGTAGAAACGGGAAGGGGGTTTTAACCCTCCCGGACGGTAAAAAGTACGATTGCGAATGGGAAAATGATATGTTCCACGGGAAGGGGATTTTGACGTTCCCGGACGGTTCTACGTATGAAGGGAAATGGAAAGAAGATAAGTTTCACGGACAAGGGGTTTTAACCCTCCCGGACGGTTCGAAACATGACGGTGAATGGTCCGGCAATAAATTTAAATTCCTCTTTAAGAAAGAGAAAAAATAGTTATCTAATGGGGCGTTTGCTATTTCGCCCTGGAAATATAACGTCAGATCTTAATTGCAGAAGCGCGTCTCTCCCTTGACAGGCAGGTCCTTTGTCCCTATATTAAAAGCGCAAGAAATTCATATCCCTTAAGGCGAAGGTGAATGATAGTGAAAGATAAGACGACAGAATACCTGCGAACTTTTTTCGATGTGAATCAAACTATTTTTTCCTCTCTGTCTCTTGAGGAAATTCTCAAAATTCTGGTAAAGAAAACTGTCAGCGCTCTGGGGGCTAAGGCCGGAAGCTTGAGGCTTCTGGACGAACAGACCAAACGTCTGGAGCTGGCTGCTTCGCAGAACCTCAGCAAAAAGTATCTTAACAAAGGCCCCTTGAGTTCCGACCAAAGCATCCCGGAAGTTATGGAAGGGAAGGTTGTCCTTGTTAAGAATGCCCATAACGATTCGAGAATTCAGTATAGGACAGAGAAGATAAAAGAGGGCATCAACACGATCCTGTCAGTTCCGGTAGTTGCGAAAGATAAGGTCATCGGCGTTCTCAGGCTTTATTCAGGGGAGCCCCGGGACTTCAGCGGTGAAGAGATTGAATTCGTCTCAGCGCTGGCAGAGATGGGGGGTCTCGCCATCGCCAATGCGAAAATCTATGAGGATGAAGGGATCAAACTGTCATCCCTTC
This sequence comes from uncultured Syntrophaceae bacterium, assembly GCA_903893135.1. GTDB lineage: Bacteria > Desulfobacterota > Syntrophia > Syntrophales > UBA2185 > Fen-1135. The sequence continues at coordinate 12,585 of CAITLA010000146.1, forward strand.
TCAAGCGAGTCGGTATCGACCTTCCGGAGGAGCGCAAAGGGCAGAGGCAACGATTAAGGCCGTTTGCCATGGAACCGATCGATCCTTCCAAGAGCCTGGAGTATTTCCGGGCGCTACATGATATTGCCAGGGCCATCCTATCCACCCTGGACTCACGGCGGGTGATAGACCTGTTGATTGGTAAAGTGCTTGCGATCATGACAGTAAAGGCGTGCTCGCTTCGTCTGGTAAACGAAACAACGCGGGAGCTTGAACTGGTCGCCTCCAAGGGACTGAGTGAAAGCTACCTGAAAAAGGGACCTATCCATATGGAAAAGAGCATACGCGAGACTCTAAAGGGCGTGCCTGTGCTGATCCTGGATGCGATAGCGGATCCCCGGATCCAGTATCCTCATGAAAATGCCAGGGAAGGAATTGCCTCGATCCTTTCGCTGCCTATCATAGCCGGGAAGCGCGTGATCGGGATACTGAGGCTCTATTCACAAGAGACGAAGCAGTATAGCGGAGAGGAAGTGGCCTTCATCTCCGCCGTGGCAGCGCTCGCCGGCCTTGCCATAATAAATGCCAGGCTGTACGAAAAAACAAAGTACGATCTTTCCTTCTGGAAGACGACGCTGGAATATCTCGACGCAGAAAGCGCCCAACGGAAATAATCTGTGAATCCCGAGCGACCGTTCTCCGAATTTTGCTTCGGGGTTAGCGTATTTTATACTAAGACATATGATCGGGTTTCCCTTGAGTTCCATGCGTCCGGCAAGCCTTCCTGCATAAGACCTGCGGCTCGATTCGAAGTTTATTTAAACGAGAGAGTTAAATGAAATATATCGATGAGTACAGAGACCGTTTACTTGTAAAAGGTCTTATCACCGCCATAGAAAAACGCGCAGGGAAGATAGGCAAAGAGATTACTCTTATGGAGATCTGCGGAACTCACACCCACGTGATTGGCCGCTTCGGAATCAAAAAACTTTTACCCAAGAACGTAAGGCTTGTTTCGGGGCCCGGCTGCCCGGTCTGTGTCACGTCCATCCACGATGTCGATCAGGCCCTCTATCTTGCCGGAATGAAGGACACCATCTTTGCCACCTTTGGTGATATGCTCAGGGTACCAGGTACGGGACGCGCAAGCCTGCAGAAATCGCGGGCGGCGGGAGCGGATGTCCGGGTGATTGCGTCTACTACGGATTGCATTGACCTTGCCGAGAAGAATACTGCAAGGGAAGTGGTCATGATGGGCATCGGTTTTGAAACAACGACCCCCATGGTAGCCTCCGTCGTGGATCTCTGCCGGAAAAAGGGGATTAAAAACTTTTCCGTCTTCTCCGTGCACAAGATCGTGCCCCCGGCTCTCAAAGCCCTCATCGATGACCCTTCCCTAAATATCGACGGTTTCATCTGTCCCGGGCATGTAAGTACGATCATAGGCTTGAGCCCATATAATGTAATCGTGGAAGCAGGAAGGGCAGCCGTCATTACAGGCTTTGAGCCCGTTGATGTTCTGGAAGGAATCCTGATGATATTAGGCCAGATTGCGGAAGGGAAAAGAGAGGTCGCCATACAGTACGCAAGGGGTGTCAACCCCCAGGGAAACCCCCGTGCACGGGAGATCATACACAGGGTCTTCCGGACAGGGGATGCAGACTGGCGGGGACTTGGCAGAATACCGGCAAGCGGTCTCTTCTTGCGGGATGAGTATAAAGCATTTGACGCACTTGAAAAATTTGATGTTCCCCCTATTCACTCAATAGAGATCAAGGGCTGCAGCTGCGGGGACGTCCTCAAGGGCGTCAGACTTCCCGATCAGTGTTCCTTATTCAGAAAGACGTGCACCCCGACCAATCCCATAGGCCCCTGCATGGTGTCATCAGAGGGCACCTGTGCGGCCTATTACAAGTATCATCTCGATTCTTAAGAGGCGCTTCTTTCTTCTTGGAAGAAGAAAATAATCTAAGTTTTCAAATGACAAATGCGGGAGCATAAAAGAGTTCAGTGATTAAGAGAGTACGCTACCTGTTCACCGGCGTCGTTCAGGGGGTGGGATTCCGCCCCTTTATCTATCGCATGGCAACAAGGCATTCGCTGTCAGGCTTCGTTCAAAACCGTCCGGACGGGGTCGTGGTTGAGGTGGAAGGCTCTGCGAACGCCATCCATTCCTTCATGTCCAGTGTGAACAAAGAACCCCCCCCTCTTGCCGACATTTCGGGAATTTCCGCCGAAGAGGTGGAAATAAAGAACGACAAGGCATTCCGGATTATTGAGAGCGAAGCCGGGGGGCCCGGGAGGGTTCA
>CAITLA010000147.1 GCA_903893135.1 uncultured Syntrophaceae bacterium
CCCACAGGTACTGGAAAAGCAATTCGGCATTGCGGAGACGCCCGCTCCTTCCATCTTTCACAACGTCTTTGTCGGAGAAACGACGAGCCTGATTTATTCCCCCATGTACCTGGAGAACAATAACCTGTGCGACGCTCTTCTCAAGCGGCCAGTATGCACCCTAAAGACAGAAGGTGTGGAGGGCATGCTCGCTTCAAGCAAGCCACAGAGCTGGCACATAGCATTCATATCTACTCTGTGCCCGCAGTGCGGATGGGATCTCCAGGGTGAGAAACAGGCATTCATACTCATATGCAAAAACTGCAACTCTGCCTGGGGATGCGCGGGCAAGGAATTTAAAAAGGTGGATTTTGCGGTAATGGAAGGTCCGGGTAAAATATCACACTACCTGCCGTTTTGGAGAATGAAAGCCCGGATAGAAGGCCTCAAACTTGATACCTACGCAGACCTCATCCGCACAGGAAACCTCCCGAAGGCAATTACTCCGGCCTTCGAGGAGACGCCTCTTTATTTCTGGAGCCCGGCTTTCAAAATTAACCCTGCCATGTTTCTCAGGTGGGCTCGGCAGATGACCATTTCACAGCCCGGAGAAAAAACGGGCGATTCGCTCCCGGAGGTGCCCCTCTACCCGGTTACTCTCCCGCTCAGCGAAGTGGCAGAAAGCATCATAATCACCATAGCCGATATCGTTACGGATAAGCGGAGGGTGCTTCCTCTCCTTCCCCAAATTCGCATTACCCTGGATGAATGTCTCCTTGTTTATCATCCTTTCATTGAGAGCCACAATGAGCTCATCCATGCGAATATGCACTTCAGCTTCGATAAGAAATCACTTGCCTTCGGCACAAGTCTTTAGCAGCGAACCCTGATTTGAAGCTCTCCACAGCAATTTGCGGGCAATTCGCTCGCCACCGAATTCAAGTGTTGCCCTGCGGCTTGAAGCGCAAGGTGGCGTCCTTCAGACCTTGCTTATCCAGCGTCCTTCCTTTTTTCATCAAGACCACACTGTCTTTAATGATTTTTATCATCCGACGCGTCATGGTAGAAACGTCGCATAAAAAAGACCAGGGGCACAGTTAAGACCAGCATGACTGACAGAAGATAGAATACATCGTTAAAGGACATCATGGATGCTTCCCTGATGACCTGATCGTATATCGCGGCAAGGCCTCCCTGAAAGGAAATGGCCGGTTCCATGCCCCTCTGTTGCAGGGCCTCTGAGGCCCGACTGCTGCCCATGGCATATGGCATATCAAATGGAGTAAGATGGTCGATAAGGCGGGCCTGATGGAATTGGGCCCTCCGTGTCAGGATCGTTGTGGAAATAGCAACACCGAAGCTCCCCCCGATATTTCTCACCAGATTAAAGATTGATGTGGCATTTCCCATTTGCTCTTTTTTCATGCGGGAAAGAGTGAGCGTGGTGAGCGGGATTATTATTAATCCCACGCCAATACCCATAAGAATCCTTGGCCACAAAATTGTGTCAAAGTCTGCCAGTCTGTTGAACATGGACATCAGATATGTCGAGTAGGCAGTCACAACGATACCGGCAATAACAATACCCTTCGAATTTATCCTGGTTATAAGCAGTCCGACAATGGGCATGACCACAAGAGTCGCAACTCCGCCGGGTGCGAGCACAAGGCCGGCGAGGGTTGCTGTATAGCCCATCAGACTCTGCAAGTACATCGGCAGAAGGACAATACTGCCAAAGAGATTAACAAAAACAAAAAATATGATGATATTTCCGAGACTGAAGGAAAAGTTTCTCAATATCCTCAGATCAACAATGGGATTCTTGACAAACATTTCCACAATTACAAAAATGACGAGCGATATTACGGATGCAACGCATAGCCACATAATGAAGTCTGAAGAAAACCAATCCTCCCTCTGCCCCTTATCTAATATGATCTGGAGGCAGCCGATTCCGACACTGAGAAATACCAGCCCCCAGTAATCGATTTTCATCTTTGCGTCCCGTATGTACGCGGGATCCACAATAAAGAGCATGGACATCATGATAGAGATGATGCCCACGGGGATATTTATGAAGAAGATCCAGTTCCATGACCAGTTGTCGGTAATCCACCCTCCCAGGAAGGGCCCGATGATCGGCCCGAACATGATGCCTATTCCGAAAATGGCCATTGCCGTACCATGTTGCGACGGCGGAAAGGTTTCCAGAAGTATGGACTGGGATATGGGTTGAAGGGAACCGCCGGAAAGACCCTGGAGAATCCGGAAGACCACGAGGCTTTGTATACTCCAGGCGAGACCGCACAGCAGCGAACTCAAGGTAAAAAGCGTAACGGAAAGGATGAGAAGGCGTTTCCTGCCTAAGAGCCTGCTGAGCCAACCGGTTATGGGGATAACAATGGCGTTGGCCGCAAGATAAGATGTGATAGACCACGTGGATTCATCAATGCCGGCGGAAAGGCTGCCGCGAATATGATCCAGAGAAACGTTGACAACCGACGTATCCATAATAACCATGAGCGTGGGAAGCATCACGGTTAGGGCAACCATCCACTTGTTTACATGTGAATCCACCAGGAAGCTATTCCTTCGTGATGATCGTAGGTACGACAGACATGCCGACCCTGAGAATATGGTTGGGATCCGCCCCTTCGTTGAG
>CAITLA010000148.1 GCA_903893135.1 uncultured Syntrophaceae bacterium
CCCCAAGACACTTCCCAGGACGCGGTCGCGGATGGGCAGATGCGCGCCATTATGGACGTGATCACATCCATCAGAAACATTAGAGGTGAGATGAATATAGGGCCATCGAAAAAATTAAAAGTCGCAATTTCCGCGTCCGATGAGGAATCGCGGGCCATCGTGGAAATTGGCAGCAGCTACATTACCAATCTGGCCAATCTTGAGGCATTGACCATGACCGCAAGTGGAGAGGAGCCCAAGAATGCTGCTATCGGCGTTGTCGGCTCCATGCGGATATATGTGCTCCTGGAAGGCGTGGTGGATTTTGCCGGGGAGAGGAAGAGACTCGAGAAAGAAATGGCCAAGGTGGATAAAGACCTCGCGGCGATTTCGAAAAAGCTCGCCAATAGCGATTTCCTGGCGAAGGCCTCGAAGGCAGTCGTGGAAAAAGAAGAAGACAAGTTCAGGGAAGTAAGAGAGAAGCATTCTGTCCTGGCGGCAGCCCTGAAAAGACTTCAGAAGATGGGTTAGAAAAACTTTAATTACTCAGGTCTTCCGGGTGTTCATGTACCTGCACGCCAAGAACCTCTAAGCATCTTTATCATCATGTTACAAAAGCATATCATACGCAATATAGTACAGTCGGCAATTGAAGAAGACGTCGGTGGGACGGATATAACGACGACGGCGGCACTGACAGGAGAAGAGATCGGCAAGGCCCTGGCTATTGCGAAATCTGCTCTTGTTGTGGCAGGCATCGATGTCTTTAAAGAGACCTTTCTTTTCCTCGACCGGGGCATGCAATTTAAAGGCTGCTGTAAAGATGGAGAGTTCGTGGAGAAAGGCGGATGTCTCGGGGAGATATCAGGGAATCTCAGCAGAATACTTACGGCCGAGAGGGTGGCCCTCAATTTTCTTCAGAGAATGTGCGGTATTGCGACGCTTACAAGACGATATGTCGATGAGGTTAAAGGAACAAAGGCAAAGATCCTCGACACAAGAAAAACAGCGCCGGGACTCCGCTATCTTGACAAGTATGCCGTGAGGATTGGCGGTGGTCATAACCATCGATACGGCCTCCATGACGGGGTCCTTATCAAGGACAACCACATTGCCGCGGCGGGCGGCATATCCCAGGCGCTCACCAGAGTTCGCGGACGCCTGCCCCATACGCTGAAGGTGGAAATTGAAGTAAAAAATATTCAAGAACTTGAGGAGGCCATAAGCTCCGGAGCAGACGTGATAATGCTGGATAATATGTCTCTCGAGGAAATTAGAAAGGCCGTCGCAGTAACGGGCGGCAGAGTGCTCCTCGAGGCGTCCGGTAATGTTACCCTCGCCAACGTGCGAAAGATCGCCGAAACCGGAGTTGATTTCATTTCCGTGGGGGCCCTCACTCATTCCGTACCGGCATCCGATATATCCTTGAAGATCGAATAGGTCACCGGTGCTTTAATCGACGCGATGGATTTTAATGAGCAAAACCTGGCTATCCGTCTTTCGGGGAAGCGGATAGGAAATAATATCCACTTTTTTACAGAGGTCGAGTCAACCAACGACGTTCTCTTCAAACTCGCCCGCGACAGCGCTCCTCATGGGACTGTCGTTATCGCGGAATGTCAGACTAAGGGGAAGGGCCGTCTGAACAGGCAATGGCAGTCTCCGCCGGGCTGTAATATCTATGCCTCCATCGCCCTGAGGCCAGCCATGGAGCCTGTTTATGCCCCCCAGATAACTCTCATGACGGGTGTTGCCGTTGCCGATCTCTTGTCCGAGTATTGCGCCGGAGCTGTAACTCTCAAATGGCCGAATGACGTTCACATCAAAGGCAAGAAGGTTTGCGGCATACTGGCTGAGATGAGCGCTTCTGCCAGGGGTGGTGTGGATTTTATCGTCGTGGGGATCGGCATCAACGTTAATATTAGAAAAAAAGATTTTGATGAATCGATCCGTAATATGGCGACGTCCCTTACGGAAGAAGCGGGACATAATATCTCACGCCTTGATTTGACGGTAAAATTGTTCGATAGGTTTGATGATCTATATACCCGGCTTCTGAAATCGGGATTTGGTTCCATAAAGGATGCGTGGCTCGCATACTGCGACATGGTCGGAAAGCAGGCGCGGGTGATATTCAATAATGACATAGAGTCGGGGAAGGTCCTCGGCATTGATGATTTTGGCGCTCTTGTTATTTCAGATGAAAAAGGAAAGATAAAAAGGGTAGTTGCCGGCGATGCCTCGCTGGTGAAGGGCTGAGCTCCCCTCGTGACGGGGATGCAGGACGCCGGTTTAGCAGGGAATGCTATGTTGCGGAGGGTTAGGGTATGCTTCTGGTTATAGACGTCGGAAATACCAATACCGTTTTAGGTCTGTACGATGGGGATCAACTCGTCCATGACTGGCGGGTAAGGACAGTTGTTGATCATACCGTTGATGAATACGGCATGCTGATCTACAATCTTTATAAGAACAGCAAGATCAGACCGAGAGAAATCAAGGATATCATCATTTCATGCGTTGTTCCCACGATGCTCAACATACTGGAGCCTCTCTGCGAAAAATATTTCAATGTCAAGCCTCTCATAGTGGGACCGGGCATCAAAACGGGAATGCCTATTCTGTACGATAATCCGAAAGAAGTAGGGGCAGACAGGATCGTCAACGCCGTTGCCGCGTACGAAAAGTACGGAGGGGATATCATAATCGTCGATTTCGGCACCGCCACTACCTTTGACTATGTTTCAAAAAAGGGGGAGTACATGGGCGGGTGCATAGCGCCGGGTATCATGATAGCGAGCGAGGCCCTCTTCAGCAAAGCCGCAAAACTTCCGAGGGTGGAAATCGCGAGACCCAGGTCTGTCATTGGCAAGGACACGGTAAGCAGCATGCAGGCGGGCATACTGTTCGGCTACGCGGCCCTCGTGGACGGCCTTGTTAGCCGTATCAAAGCGGAAGTCATGTCAGACGCAAAGGTTATAGCAACGGGTGGACTCGCGAATATCATCTCTCCTGAAACGAAAAGCATAAATATTGTCGATGAGATGCTGACGCTGGAAGGGCTCCGGATTCTCCATAAGCGAAATAGCGAGCAATAAATACATTAAGGTGTCATATCGACTGGATTCTCGGCGGCACAAGCATATGTTGAACGTGGGTTTGACAGGCGGCATCGCCTCAGGAAAATCAACGGTAGCGAAGATGTTTGAGGATAAGGGCGCCTATCTCATCGACTTCGATGCGCTGGCTCATTTCGCGGAGGAGCCGGATCAACCGGCATGGAAGGCTATCGTAGAGTTTTTCGGAAGAGAAATTCTAAACGAGGACGGAACAATCAACAGGGCAAAGCTTGGCCTGATCGTCTTTGCAGACCAGGAGAAACTCTCCAGGCTTAACGGCATCGTTCACCCAGCCGTTTTCGATCTGTGGCGGCGGAGGATAGAAGATATTCGAACAATAAATCCACGCGCCATCGTTGTATCCGATGTTCCTCTCCTCATAGAGGTAAAGTTGCAGCATCTGTTTGACGTTGTAATCTTAGTGCATATTTCTCCTGAAGATCAGATAAGACGTCTGACGGAAAGAAACGAATACAGCCGCAAAGAGGCCGAGAGCAGGCTTGACAAACAGATGCCCATCGGCGAAAAAATTTCCCATGCTGACTTTGTCATCGACAACAAAGGCCCGATTGAAACCACCCGGTTTGTCGTCAATGCTGTATGGGAAGAACTTCTCGCACGGGAAAAGAAAAATAGCACGTCACATTAAGAGAACTTGCTGGATTTCCGCCACATGTCACAGAGATCACCTCAATGGTATGGTGAAATCCTGCGAAGCGCTCATGAAATACGGAGGCAAAGATGATAGAAAAAAATGTCACTGCGGATTTTTGCAAAAAGGTATCGGAACCGGTTATTGATCAATCCACGTATGTGCATCCACTGGCCGCTGTCATTGGCAATGTGATCCTGGGCAGGAATATCATGGTTTCTCCCATGGCATCCATCCGTGGCGATGAGGGGCAGCCGCTCTCTATCGGCGACGATTCGAATGTCCAGGACGGCGTCGTAATCCACGCCCTGGAGACGGAAATGAACGGTAAACCCGTCGAAAAGAACCTGTATGATGTCAGCGGCAGGAAGTACGCCGTGTACGTAGGAAACCGCGTTTCCCTCGCCCACCAGGTGCAGATCCACGGACCGGCCGTTGTCCTAGATGATACCTTTGTTGGCATGAAGTCCCTCGTATTCAAGTCCTTCGTGGGGAAAAAATGTGTGATTGAGCCCGGCGTTATTCTCATGGGCGTTACAGTGCCCGATGGCCGCTATGTTCCTGCAGGGTCCGTTATTAGGGAGCAGGGCAAGGCCGATCAGCTTCCGGCAATTACGGAAGATTACCCGTTCAAAGATCTGAACAAAGGAGTTGTTCACGTCAATAAATCCCTTGCCAAAGGATATTTATCGGCTAAGAAGTAAGTCAAACAGTATCGCCGTACCATTTCTAATAAGATATTACGTCTATGGGACACTCCGTCTGACGGGCTGTGACGTTCCTCACTTCTTCTTTCCGGCCCCCGTGTTACTCAATCGGGAGGTTTGCTCTCCCTCGCTTCCTTCCTGTAATGTTGATTTTTTTCTTTTTCCACTTCATGCAACATTTGAAATGGTAATCAACAGTAGCATTTGTTATTATTCCTAAATACTAATTATCCACTTAGAGGGTTATCATGAAGATGCTTTCAAAGATTTTGCTGATAGTTTTGCTGTTGCTTGGCCTTTCTTTGCCGTTAGCATCTGGCAGGGCATATGCGATGGCGCAGATCACTATGGTCAACAGGTCTCAGTTGACGTTGAACCTTTACATCGATGGAAATTTTGGTTGCGGCCCGGTGCTGGGTCTCGGCCGTTTCACGAACAGCCCCGGCCTGTTCTGCACGTCCAGCGTCACGCCGGGTCCACATCGGTTAGAAGCGAGAGACGGTGAGAAGGTTATGATGCACGAGGATAATGTCAACATCGGAGATGGAACATCGCCGACTTGGACGGTCACCATCGCGAACCCTGATGAGGAGCTAATACAGAGGCTCAACGGTGCGAGATACTTCTATCGGTCAGGAAACGCCTTCGTGCAAAGTGAGATCATGCTCGAAATCAGAGGAACCGTACTCATTTGGAATCTACGCTACGTGTGGGCCAGGCCGGATATAGCACAGTCCATGGCAGACGGGACAAATGGATTCATCAAAGGCCCCGTCGGGACATGGGTTCGGTCTATCGAGATGCAAATCGTCGGACGCAAAGCCCGTCTCCAGTACAAAGACAACGATCACGTATTTACTGTCAGCGAGGATGGCACCAGCATAGTTGACACTAACCAGATAGAAGGGGGATCGATTACATTTTTCCGTCAATGATTCTTTAATCCCATGAGCCTTCGGCGCGACTTATTCGCAGCGCTGGAGTCTTATTTTTATTACACGATTGCACGGTATGAGTATTATAAGAAATCCCTTCATGCGGTTATGATAGGTGTGATTATGAGTACAGGAGCGGGTTTCTGCGGATTAGGGTGGAGACTTAATCGGAATAGGCAGTTACTAGATTTCTACCAGTAATCCACAGCCTTCATGATTAACTGGAAGTATTGACTTGTAGGTGTAAGCAATAATTTAGGTCAGTACAAAAGAACCTCCTCCTTCCAGTGCCCATTTTCATCCTTACTGGCGAGCCAATGCGGACTCGAAATATGGAACCAATGGTTAACGAAAATCATCCCCTCACCATTACAAACGGTATGCATTGAATCTAAATAATTTGGCTATGTGTACCTTCGTAGGTGTAATCCCTGACAGAACCTCACTTGCTATAATTTGCCATTTTGATTTTGATGCTTGCATTTTACGCAATGGGTGCCGATAATGGGGGACCTTTGAAAATCTGCACGTAATGTCATTGCGAGGAGTAGGCCGGTAAAACCAAAAGATATCTCCCGGAGTTTACCCCGAGTAAACCGAGGGGTCGATATGACGCCTTAATTTTGAAAGGAGTTAAAAGTGACTAACGATGCGCTTTTGAAGCCTATAAGGGTTGGACGATACGAACTTCCGAATCGCGTATTCATGTCCCCCATGACACGAAGCCGTGCAGACAATCCTGAAAACGCTCCCACGCCACTCATAGCCGAATACTATTCTAAGCGGGCCTCGGCCGGGCTCATCATAACCGAGGGCTCCCAGGTCTCAAAACAGGGTGTCGGTTATATCAACACCCCGGGCATTCATAGTCAAGCCCAGGTTGGAGGTTGGAAGCAGGTCACCCGGGCCGTTCATGAAAAGAATGGGCGTATCTTCTGTCAACTCTGGCACTGTGGCCGAATATCCCATCCTGATTTTCACGGCGGCCAGCTACCCGTGGCGCCTTCCGCAATTAACCCGATGGTTAAATCCTTTACTCAAGAGGGTTTCAAGGATACCGTAACGCCGCGTGCTCTGACCGTGAACGAAATTCATGACATTACCGAGGACTTCAAGAAGGCGGCTGAAAATGCGATCGCCGCTGGTTTTGATGGCGTAGAAATCCATTCCGCCAACGGGTATCTTTTTCATCAGTTCTTTACCAACTGTTCCAATATACGTACAGACGAATATGGCGGCAGTCACGAAAACAAGGCGCGCTTCTTCTTTGAAACACTGGACGCCGTGGGTGGAGCCATCGGGTTTGACAGAGTGGGCATCCGGTTGAATCCATCGGCGCATGGTTTCCTAGGCGTCACGATTGACAAAGATACCATCCCCACCTTTGAGTATATTGTGGAGCGATTAAACGATTACCGGAATCTCGCTTACGCCCACCTTATTGAGCCCATGGTCCCCGTGGATCAAGTTCCCTATGCGGTAAAGGAAATCTCAAAACATTTTCGACCGCTTTACAAAGGTACACTGGTCATTAACTGTCGTTTCAATCGTGACAGCGGTAACCGGGTCCTGGAGGATGGTCTTGCTGATGCGGTTGCTTTCGCTAAACCCTTCATATCGAATCCTGATCTTGTAGAGCGCATCCGCCGGGGGGCAGGCTGGGCTAAGTGGGATGAACAAACCTTCTACACGCCGGGACCGAAGGGTTATACGGACTATCCAGGTCTTGACTGAAAAATAATCTTAAATGATAATTTCAACTACGGGTGAGTCCAAAAAGAGGACGAGTTTGTGAAATCATCTATTTCAGAATTTTATGGAGGAGGGGAAGATGGAAGGGAAGCGAGTAAAAGATAGCAGCAGCGTCATGGCCCAGGTAATGAACCCTCAGGATGCAAATCCTGCCGGGAACGTTCATGGTGGAGTTATCATGAAGCTCATTGATACCGTTGCCGGAACCGTTGCAGTCCGACACGCAAGGGCCAATGCGGTTACTGCCTCGTTTGACCGATTGGATCTTCATTGTCCCGCGTTCATAGGAGACTTTGTAACCCTGCGAGCCAGTCTCAATCTTGTAGGAAGAACCTCCATGGAAGTGGGTATCAGAGTGGAGTCTGAAAATCTCATCACCGGTGAGAGACATCATATGGCTTCTGCCTATATGACATATGTGGCGCTTGATACAGATGGACATCCCATGCCAGTGCCTCCGCTGATCCTGGAAACAGATGAAGAAAAAAGAAGGAACCGGGAAGCAAAAGCCAGGCGGGAGACGCGTCTTAGAGAAAAAACAAAGGAAAAGGAATGCCAACTCGATGCGAACAGCTGCGAGTTAGCTTGATAATGTTTGAATCGACAAAGTGGACATGTTTCAAAGCCCTCAATCTTTTTTGATATGGGACGTATATAAACAGTGTGGGAACTTATTACAATCTTCGTATCTTCTTTTATCATCGCTTTTTCCGGCGCCATGATGCCGGGGCCTTTGCTCACGGCGACAATCAGCGAAAGCTCGCAAAGGGGCTTCATCGCCGGACCTTTGCTTATCGTGGGTCACGGTATCCTGGAGATCATGCTGCTTGCGGCGCTTGTGTTGGGATTGGCCCCGTTTCTGCAGCGTAACGAAGTCTTTGCCGTTGTTGCCATAGCAGGCGGTGTTATTCTACTCTGGATGGCTGCGGGGATGTTCCGTACACTCCCCACGTTAACCATGTCACTGAATCCGGGTTCGACGAGAGGAGGCTCTTTGGTCATGAATGGGGCGATTCTGAGCATAGCTAATCCCTACTGGATTGTCTGGTGGGCAACAATAGGGTTTGGTTACGTCATTTATAGCTGGAGTTTCGGCATAGCAGGCCTAATATTTTTTTTCACGGGACATATTCTAGCAGATTTTGTCTGGTATTCTGCAGTTTCCGCGGCAGTGGGGAAGGGCAGGCATCTTTTCACCGACGGATTCTATAGATGGGTAATAGGGACATGCGCAGTTGTATTAATACTCTTTGCATGCTATTTCTTCTATGCCGGTGTGCAAAAAATAGTTGCCTAAGAAATTGAAAGAGGAGAGTAGCCTGAATGTCAAAGAAGACTCAAAAATCGGACCTTGATGGGCTGACTTTACTTAGACGGGATGCCAAGCCTACAAAAAAGTTAGAGACCTTTCCCAACCATCATACGGGCAGGGATTACGTTGTAACACTCAAGACGGAAGAGTTTACGTGCGTCTGTCCGGCGACGGGGCAGCCGGACTTTGCCAGGCTGACCATTCAGTACATACCGGACAAAAAAATTGTCGAATCCAAGTCTCTGAAATTGTATCTCTGGTCTTACCGTGATGA